>JBIIDD010000262.1:0-2964 GCA_044238565.1 Candidatus Nanopelagicales bacterium | reverse complement strand
GCGCGCCTCGCCCTCCGCTTCGGGCGGGGTGGGCCGGAATCGGCGTAGGACGATCTCGCGCACGGCGGCGGTGTCATCACGTGCGCCTTCTTCGGAGATCGCGAAGGTGCGGTAGTCACGGGGACGAGGGGCACCATCCTCGAAGACGACGAGTGAGCCCACCACACCCTGGCCGCTCAGATGCGACACGTCGACGGTCTCGATGCGCAGGGGGGCTTCGGGCAGGCCCAGGGCTTCCTGGATCTCCCTCAGGGCCACGCTTCGGGAGGTGAGATCCCCCGAGCGCCGGGCCTTGTGCAGTGCGAGTCGCTGCTCTGCGTTGGTCCGTGCCGTGTCGAGGAGATCGCGCTTGGACCCCCGCTGAGGGACGCGGACATCGACACGCTTGCCGCGTCGCCATGCAAGCCAGTCGGTCACATCGGCCGAGATGGCCATGGGCACGAGGATCTCCGCGGGGCACTCCCCTGCCTCGTCGACGAGGTTCACGAGGAGACGTCCAAGGAGGTCGGCCTCATCCGACTCGTCCATGCGCTCCACGACGTAGCTGCGCTGACCCCGGATCCGACCCTCGCGCACGTGGAAGACCTCGAAGGACATCTCGAGTTCATCGCCAGCCATGCCGATGACGTCAGCATCCACCGACTCGTCGAAGACGATGGAATTGCGCTCCATGGCTCGCTCGAGCGCCCCGATGTCGTCGCGCAGACGGGCTGCGCGCTCGTAGTCCTGTGCCGCGGACGCCTCGCGCATCTGCTCCGTGAGGCTGCGCTGGAAGTCTCGTGCCCGACCGCCGAGGAAGGCGCAGAGATCTTCGGCAATCCGACGATGCGCCTCGGGTGAGATGCGGCCCACGCAGGGGGCGGAGCACTTGCCGATGTCGGCAAGGAGGCAGGGCCGCGCGGATCGCCGTGCGCGGTCGAACACCCCGGCTGAGCACGTGCGCACGGGAAAGACGCGCAGGAGCGCATCGAGGGTGCCGCGGATCGCCCAGGCGTGTGCGTAGGGGCCGAAGTAGCGAGACCCGCTCCGCTTGGCACCGCGGGTCACCAGGGCCCGCGGGAAGTCCTCGCCCATGGTGACCGCCAGATAGGGGTAGGACTTGTCATCGCGGTAGCGCACATTGAAGCGCGGGTCGTACTCCTTGATCCAGGCGTACTCCAACTGCAGGGCTTCCACCTCGCTGCCGACCACGGTCCAGTCGACATCCGCGGCCGCTTGCATGAGCGAGCGCGTCCGCGGGTGCAGCGAGTAGGGGTCGGCGAAGTACGACGACAGTCGAGATCTCAGTGACTTCGCCTTGCCGACGTAGATGATGCGACCGTCGACGTCGCGGAAGCGATAGACCCCGGGCTGGTCGGGGACGCCCCTGGGGCGGGCGAACGTGCTGCTCACCGCCCGGGCATCCTCAGCCCAGGACGACCTGGTCGCCGGCGACGGACACCGTGACCGGGGCGAGACCAGAAGTGGCAGGCCCGGTGATCACTGCACCGTCTTCGGCGGAGAAGAGCGAGCCGTGGCAGGGGCACAGGATCTCGTTGTTGGTGACCTCGCTGACCAGGCACCCCTGGTGGGGGCACACGGCAGTGAAACCCCTGATGTCTCCCTCGACGGGCTGAGTCACCACGACCTTGGGGCCGTCGTAGACCACACCTGATCCCACGGTGACCTGGTCGACGGGCCCGAGGACCTCCCCCGCCGGGGCCGCACCACTCGACTCGGGGGTGCCCGAGGATGCCGGGGCATCTGAGGTGCCTGCTGCCGAGGACGAGGACGCGGCCTCCCCCTCACCTGAGCCTCCGCAGGCGGCGAGGGCAGCGGCTGCGCCCAGGGCTCCTCCGGTCACGAGCACGGTCCTGCGGGCAAGGGGCTTGGCTGTCATGGGGACAGGCTACGACGCCCGGGGGCGCCGGGCCCGTCGAACGGGCTTGGCCGACGCGTCGGGCATGGCGAGGAGGGGGCGCAGGAAGCGGCCCGTGTGGCTGCTCGGGACGTCGGCCACCTCCTCCGGAGTGCCCTCGGTGACCACCTGTCCGCCGCCGGATCCGCCCTCGGGTCCCATGTCGATAAGCCAGTCGGCGGACTTGATCACGTCGAGGTTGTGCTCGATGACGATCACCGTGTTGCCCTTGTCCACGAGGCTGTGCAGCACGCCGAGCAGCTTGCGGATGTCCTCGAAGTGGAGGCCGGTCGTGGGCTCGTCGAGCACGTAGACGGTCCGGCCCGTGGATCTCTTCTGCAGCTCGGCGGCGAGCTTGACTCGTTGTGCCTCGCCACCGGACAGGGTTGGCGCGGACTGCCCCATGCGCACGTATCCGAGGCCGACATCGACGAGAGTCTGGAGATGGCGCGCGATCGCCGGGACGGGAGCAAAGAACTCGAGCGCCTCCTCGATCGGCATGTCGAGGACTTCGGCGATCGACTTGCCCTTGTAGTGAACCTCGAGCGTCTCTCGGTTGTAGCGCGCCCCGTGGCACTCCTCGCACGGGACGTAGACATCGGGGAGGAAATTCATCTCGATACGCAGGGTGCCGTCGCCCGCACATGCCTCGCACCGGCCGCCCTTGACGTTGAAGGAGAAGCGGCCCTGGAGATAGCCGCGCATCTTCGCCTCTGGGGTCTCGGCGAAGAGCTTGCGAATGTGGTCGAAGACGCCCGTATAGGTGGCCGGATTGCTCCGTGGCGTTCGGCCGATGGGGCTCTGGTCGACATGGACGACCTTGTCGACGAGATCGAGGCCCGTGACGCGCTTGTGCCGCCCCGGGACGACGCGGGCGCCATTGAGCTCGCGCGCCAGGGAGGCATAGAGCACGTCATTGACCAGCGTGGACTTGCCTGAGCCGCTCACGCCTGTGACGGCCACGAGGCACCCGAGCGGGAACGACACCGAAACGTTGCGCAGGTTGTGCTCCGAGGCACCCTCGACACGGAGCATCCGCTTGGAGTCGATCGGACGACGCACCAGGG
>JBIIDD010000261.1:0-2971 GCA_044238565.1 Candidatus Nanopelagicales bacterium | reverse complement strand
AGTGGAGTGGATCCCACGGTGCCCCCGACTGCAGCAGGAAACGCATCTCCCTGGCCGCCGGCCTACCCGGGTGTTTACGGGTCCGCCCTGAGCCCGTCCGGCGCTCTCTACATCGGCGGCCAATTCGCTAAGGTCGATGACACCCAGGCCAACAACGTCGCTCGCTGGACGGGCTCTTCCTGGCAGAAGATGGGTATGGGTCTCTACAACGCCTTGGGCAACCTCACCAGCAATGCGAATCAGGTCGAGTTCATGGTGGCCGCGGCCGATGACACCGACTACGCGGATGACACGATCTATGCGCTCGGGGAGTACGGAGGCATTTGCGGGGACGCGACCTGCACCGAAGGCGGGCGAAGCTTCGTCAACACCGCCAACGTCATGATCGCCCAGTGGCGCGATGACACTTGGTACCCGCTGCCCACCTCCCTAGGCTCGGTGACCGATGACACGAAGCTGTACACGGGTGCGTACCTCGATGATTCGTCGGCGCTCGAGGGAGACGACACCCTGTATGTCGGTGGTGTCTTCGCCGAGAATGCCGGAAACAACCTGAACAACATCGCTGCCTGGCGACCTGCGAACAACTCGTGGTCCAGTTTGGGTCTCGGCATCAACGGTCCGATCAACCAGATGGCTGTTCATCCGATCACCAGGGACCTCTACGTCGTTGGGTTCTTTGACGGTGAGCACAGTGGAAGAACAGGACTTGTCAGTGTCGCCAAGTGGGACTACCTCGACGACACGTGGTACTCCGTCGGCAACTTCACGGCTAAGGCCGATGTGGCAACGATCTCGATCTCCCCTAACGGTGAACACCTCTACATCGGCGGTCGTTTCGCGAATGCCACCGTCGGGGGCTCCAACACCGTGCTCGATCGCATCGCCGTCCTCTCCGGCGGCAATCTCACTGCCGCGGCGACAGACGTAGGTGGCACGTGGAACTCCCTGAAATCGGCCGGCGCCGTCGGCGTCTCCGCCTCGGTGCGGTCCCTCGTTGCAAACAACGACGGATCCGTCTACGTGGCAGGGGACTTCACCCTCGCGGGTCCGATCAACGCAGCGCGTGTCGCGCTCTTCACTCCCGGTCCAGAGCCGGATCCCAACGTCCCCGCGACGCCGCCGGGTCCGCCGACGAATGTGGTGGCGAAGGCTGGTTGGCAAACGGTGACGGTCAGCTGGGATCCGCCAACGTTCCAGGGCACTTACCCGGTGACCAACTACTTGGCGCAGGCGACCGCGGTCGGCTCGGCCCCGGCTGGGAATGTGTGCATCACGCGTCTGACGGACGCGAAGCTCACGGAGTGCACGTTCACCAGCCTCAAACCTGGCATCGAGTACACGTTCCGGGTGCAGGGACTCAATGGTGGTGGCTGGGGTGCTCGGTCGGAGCCGTCGAACATCGCGTCGCCGTACGAGTTGAAGATCACCGGCTACGGCCGCAAGAAGTTGAGCTTCTTGAGGATCCCGCTCGGCTCTGAGGTATCGGCGAAGGGCACCTCGCTGGGCTACCCGGCCGGGACGCGGATCAACGTCTTCATCAAGGAGGGCGACTCCGGTCAGTGGGTGGAGCAGAAGAACTCCAGTCTCACCACGAATGCGGCGGGGACGTTCTCCTGGCAACGGAAGTTCTCCAGGGGCAAGGACGGCACGCCGATCTCGGTGCAGTTCGGGATCGGGCCGGATCGCTCCAACTCCGTGAGGATTCCGCCGGTGAAGTAGTTCAGTAGGGATTGCAGGGAGGGGCTCCGTTCACAGGGACGGAGCCCCTCCCTGCGTTTCACCAGACGTTGACGACAGCAACTCCCAGGTCGGCGGTTGCAACCGCCAAAGTGGGCTAGGACGCCTCGAACATCTGCGCCGCCCTGGCCGCCGTCATGACGGGAAGCACATCGACATTCCGAAGAGTGCGGTCTTCAGTGTCGAGCGCATCGACCCCGAGGGAAGACGCGTCGCTTCGGTCGCGCCTGCGTCCACGGACGTGCGCGAACTCGGCGATGACCCGCGTCGTGGTGCGGGCGATGACACGCTGCTCAGCGATGGCCGTCACGAGGGCGAGGTAGGGCTCTCGCCGCTCGTGGTCGCCTCCGACCGCATAGACGAGGCAGGTCATGTCGAGCAGGATCACAGACCTCTACTCCGCACGTCGATGAGCTCCTCGCGCAGATCGTCGGGGTCGGGCACGTCCATGCGATCGGCGGGGCGGATCGCCTCCAGGGCACGGATGCGGCGATCGGGAGTCACCCCCACGTGGCGATCGATCGCCTCGCGGATGACCGATGCCACGGAGCGGTGCTCGCGCTGGGCGATCCCGGCGATGCGGGCGTAGCGCTCCTCGTCGAGGAGGAGTTGGAGGCGGCGGTCCAGCGACATACACACACATCAGCATGCGTATGGCTGGTCTCAGTCCCCGAAAAGCCCCGCAGCCCTTGCCGCCGTGCGCTCGTCGTCGCCGGCGATCACGTGCGCATACGTCGTCAGGGTCGTGAACGACGAGCCGTGACCGGCGCGGGCCGAGACGTTCTGTATCGGCTCCCCTGAGCGCAGCAGATGCGTGATGTGGGTGTGCCGGGCGTCATGCAGGCGCATCTGCGGCAGCCCCGACTTCGCCACCTGGCGGCGGAAGGTGTCGGACACGGTCGAGGGCAGCATCGGGGTCCCGTCGGCGTTCGAGAAGACGGGGGAGTCGTCGGGGAGGGTGCGGGGCAGCTCGGGCAGCCGGGCCCCGGGGGTGCGGTAGCCGGTGAAGCGCTTCTCCAGGTCGGCGAGCCAGGCGCCGTGCTCGGTCTCGCGCATGCGGCGCCAGCGCTCGAGCGCCTCCGCCGTTCCGGGGTCGATGGTGATCGTCCGAGTGGAGCGGCGCGACTTCGGCGGGCCGTAGCGGACATTGCCCTCGCGGGAGTCGGCCTGGAGGTTGCGGCGCACGGCGAGTCGGCGGGCTCCCAGGTCGACGTCGGCCCACGTGAGGCCC
>JBIIDD010000260.1:0-2983 GCA_044238565.1 Candidatus Nanopelagicales bacterium | reverse complement strand
TCATCGGCACGATGTCGTGGCATGCGGTCCACTACGGCCCCACGGTCGGCTCACGAGCGTGGTCGATGGGAATCGCCCTCGCGCCGCAGTGGCGTGGTCAGGGTTGGGGCTCGCTCGCACAGCGACTGCTCGGCGTTCACCTCCTGGCGAGCGCGCACCGCGTCGAGGCCAGCACCGACGTGGACAACGTCGCCGAGCAGCGCAGTCTCGAGAAAGCGGGGTTCCACCGAGAGGGGGTCCTGCGCGCGGCCCAGATGAGGGCGGATGGGCGCCACCACGACCTCGTGATGTACGCGCTCACCCGGGACTAGGCTGGTGAGGTGACCGCCACCCTCGCAGCTGACGTCACGTCGAGCGACGCGACCTTGCGCGGATTCCTCCACGGCCTGCCGGGAGTCGATCAGGTGGGTGCCGAGGCTCGCGCGGCCATGCTGGCGACCCGCTCGATCAAGGCGGCGAGCAAAGAGCGCGCGATCGACCTGGCAATCTCGATGGTGGATCTGACCACCCTCGAGGGCATGGACACCCCGGGCAAGGTGCGGGCGCTGTGCGCCAAGGCCCTGCGCCCCGACCCCACCGATCCGACAACACCCCATGTCGCCGCCGTGTGCGTCTACGGAGACATGGCCGGCGTTGCCCGGGAGTCGGTGGGCGAGGCCCTTCACGTCGCGGCGGTCGCCACTGCCTTCCCGTCGGGTCGGGCCAGCCTCGACGTCAAGCTCACCGACACACGCGAGGCTGTCGCGGCCGGTGCCGATGAGATCGACATGGTGATCGATCGCGGTGCCTTCCTTGCCGGGCATTACCTCGATGTCTACGACGAGATCGTGGCCGTCAAGGAGGCCTGCGGCACGGCACACCTCAAGGTCATCTTCGAGACCGGCGAGCTGCGCACCTACGACAACGTGCGTCGGGCGTCGTGGCTCGCAATGCTGGCCGGGGCCGACTTCATCAAGACATCGACGGGCAAGGTGTCACCGGCTGCTACTCCGCCGGTGACACTGATCCTGCTCGAAGCCGTGCGTGACTGGCATCGGGTGACCGGGCGCTACGTCGGCGTCAAGCCCGCCGGCGGGATCCGCACGACGAAGGACGCGATCCGCTACCTCGTGATGATCAACGAGGTGTGCGGCGAGGCGTGGCTGACCCCCGATCTCTTCCGATTCGGGGCATCCGCCCTGCTCAACGACCTGCTCCAGCAGCGCCAGCGCATGCGCACCGGCCACTACTCCGGTCCCGACTACGTGACGATCGACTAGGAGCCCGATGACCTTCGACTACGCCCCCGCACCCGAATCCCGGGCCGTGGTGGACATCGCCGCCCACTACGGGCTCTTCATCGACGGGGAATTCGTCGAGACCATCGACGGCACCACCTTCAAGACGGTCAACCCCGCGACCGAGGAGGTCCTCAGCGAGGTCACCGACGCCGGAGCCGCAGATGTCGAGCGAGCCGTCAAGGCGGCGCGCGCGGCGTACAAGCACACCTGGTCCAAGATGCCCGGCCGCGAGCGCGCGAAGTACCTCTACCGCATCGCGCGCATCATCCAGGAGCGCTCCCGCGAGCTCGCCGTGCTCGAGACGCTCGACAACGGCAAGCCGATTCGCGAGTCCCGCGACGTCGACATCCCGCTCGTCGCAGCGCACTTCTTCTACCACGCGGGCTGGGCGGACAAGATCGCCTACGCCGGCTACGGCGAGAAGCCCTACGGGGTCGCGGGCCAGATCATCCCGTGGAACTTCCCCCTGCTCATGCTCGCGTGGAAGGTCGCCCCGGCATTGGCGTGCGGCAACACCGTGGTCCTCAAGCCCGCGGAGACGACACCGCTCACCGCACTCGCGTTCGCCGACATCTGCCGCCAGGCGGACCTGCCCCCGGGCGTGGTCAACATCGTCACGGGCGCCGGACAGACCGGTCGCCTCCTCGTCGAGTCCCCCGGTGTCGACAAGATCGCCTTCACGGGGTCTACGGAGGTCGGCAAGCAGATCCAGCGCGCGGTCGCAGGCACCCGCAAGGGGCTCACCCTCGAGCTGGGCGGCAAGGCCGCCAACATCGTCTTCGACGATGCGGCTCTCGACGAGGCCATCGAGGGAATCGTCAACGGCATCTTCTTCAACCAGGGGCACGTCTGCTGCGCCGGATCGCGCCTGCTCGTGCAGGAGTCGGTGCAGGACGAGGTGCTCGATGCGCTCAAGCGGCGACTCGCGACCCTGCGCCTCGGCGACCCCATGGACAAGAACACCGACATCGGCGCCATCAACTCCGCCGAGCAGCGAGCACGCATCGACGACCTCGTGCGGGCCGGTGAAGACGAAGGTGCCGATCGCTGGTCGGCACCGTGCACGATCCCTGACCGCGGCTGGTGGTTCCCCCCGACGATCTTCACGGGCGTGACCCAGGCGCATCGAGTCGCCCGCGAGGAGATCTTCGGTCCTGTGCTTTCGGTGCTCACCTTCCGCACGCCCGACGAGGCGGTGGAGAAGGCCAACAACACCCCCTTCGGCCTGTCTGCCGGCATTTGGAGCGAGAAGGGCTCGCGCACTCTCTGGATGGCTTCGCGGCTGCGCGCCGGCGTCGTCTGGGCCAACACCTTCAACCGCTTCGATCCCGCATCGCCCTTCGGCGGCTACAAGGAATCCGGATTCGGGCGCGAAGGCGGGCGCCAGGGCCTGGCCGCCTATCTCAAGCAGGAGGTCGTGTGATGGAGGGTCGTCTCGACGTCCGCAAGACCTACAAGCTCTTCATCGGCGGAGCCTTCCCGCGCAGCGAGAGCGGACGCACCTACGCCGTGACGGATGCCAAGGGCCGATTCCTGGCCAATGCCTCACTCGCCTCGCGCAAGGACGCGCGCGACGCGGTCCTGGCCGCACGCGCCGCGCAACGCGGCTGGTGGTCGGCGACGGCGTACAACCGAGGGCAGGTCATCTACCGGATCGCGGAGATGCTCGAGGGCCGCCGGGCTCAGTTCGAAGACGAGATCGA
>JBIIDD010000259.1:0-2985 GCA_044238565.1 Candidatus Nanopelagicales bacterium | reverse complement strand
CCTGCTCATTGCGGTCACCGGTCACGAGCACGCGCACGGTGATCTCCCCCAGGGCGGCCTGAAGATCGAGGACACCGTGAGCACCGTCGAGGGTGAGCGACACAGGGCCATAGGACTCCACGGTGCCCGGAGCAGCCCCGATCGGACGGATGTCCATCACGAGGGTGCCATCGGCTCGCACGTTGGCACGCTGCACGGTGAAGGCAAGGCTCCCGCCGGTGAAGGTCAGCAACCCGTTGGGTCGCGGATTGGGCAAGACAGCGGTCGTGCCGTCGTCAGCGGGGCGCCACCCGAGCGTGCGCATGGCCTGCTCCGTCGACATCGTCCCCGCCAGCTTCTGGGGCGGAGCGGTGAACCACGAGGCGATATTGCCGGTGCGCGCGAGCGTCAGTCGTATGGGCTGCCCACCGGCGACCAGCGCGGCGTCCTCTGCCTGCTGCACAAACAGCATCCGCCCGCGTGAGGTCCCCGGCACCAGAGGGGGCGGCGTGGGCGCGGGGGTGGGGGTAACGGTCGGGCTGGGCGCCGGTGACGCACTCGATGTCGTCGGATTGGGCGCAGGCGCGGATGTCGACGCCGTGTCAGCCGACCCGCCCGTGCAGGCAGCCAGCAGAGCAGCCCCCGTGACCATGACGGCGGCGCCGCGCACACGCGACGCCGACGTCATGGCAACTCGAGGACGTCTCGTCCGAGGTAGGGGCGCAGGGCCTGGGGCACGACAACCGAGCCGTCCGCCTGCTGGTGGTTCTCGAGGATCGCGACGATGATGCGCGGCATTGCGCACAGCGTGCCGTTGAGAGTTGCCACCGGCTGCACGTCATCACCCGAGCGCATGCGGATGCCGAGGCGGCGGGCCTGGAACTGCGTCGTGTTGGAGGTCGACGTCACCTCGCGATAGGCGCCCTGAGTCGGGATCCACGCCTCGATGTCGAACTTGCGGGCCGCACTCGAGCCCAGGTCGCCTGTCGCCACGTCGATCACCCGATAGGGAATCTCGAGTGCGTCCATGAAGTCGCGCTCCCACTGCAGGATGCGCTCGTGCTCGGCCTCGGCGTCGGCCGGATCGCAGAAGACGAACATCTCGACCTTGTCGAACTGGTGGACACGGATGATGCCGCGCGTGTCCTTGCCGTAGGAGCCAGCCTCGCGACGAAAGCACGAGGACCAGCCGACGTAGCGCTTGGGAAGTGCACTCGCCGGGAGGATCTCGTCACTGTGCATGCCGGCCAGGGGCACTTCGGCCGTGCCGACGAGATACATGTCGTCCGACTCGATCCGGTAGACATTCTCCGCTGCCTGGCCGAGGAAGCCGGTGCCCTCCATCGCCCGGGGCGACACGAGCACAGGCGGGATCACCGGGACGAAGCCATTGCGGGTCGCCTGCGCCATCGCGAGGTTGAGCAGCGCGAACTCAAGGAGCGCGCCCACTCCCATGAGGTAGTAGAAGCGCGAGCCCGACACCTTGGCGGCGCGCTCCACGTCGATCGCCCCGAGCATCTCGCCGAGCTCGAGGTGATCGCGCGGAGCGAAGCCCTCAGCAGCGAAGTCGCGCGGGGTGCCGACCATCTCCAGGACCGCGAAGTCCGCTTCGCCTCCCACGGGAGCCCGCATGTCAACGACATTGGACAACTCGAGCCACGCCTCATCCAGGGCACGCGTCGCCTCACCGGCCGCGGCATCGGCCGCCTTCACCCGCTCCGCCAACTGGCTTGCCTGCGCCATGAGTGCATCGAGCTCCGCCTGGGCGGAGGCTTCGCCCTTCTTCACCGCACCCTGCAGGGGCCCAATCCGCTTGGAGAGCTGCTTCTGCTCAGCACGCAGATCGTCGTACGCCGACTGCTTGCTGCGGCGCTCGACATCCAGGGCCGCAAGCCGATCGACGAGGGCAACGTCCTCACCGCGACGACGCTGCGACTCGCGCAGGTCATCAGGGGACTCTCGGAGCAGGCGAGGATCGATCACATGCAAAGGCTAGAGGTATAGGCCGGGACCCTGACCCGGCTGTCCCTCCGCAGAGGCATCCGCTCCACTGGGGAGAGCCCCGGGCATGGCCTGACGCCGCATCTCCTCGAACTGAGCCCGTGCAGCCATCTGCTGCGCGAAGAGCGCAGTCTGGATGCCGTGGAAGAGGCCTTCGAGCCACCCGACCAACTGGGCCTGGGCGATGCGCAGCTCCGCTTCGCTCGGCACGGAATCGTCGGTGAAGGGGAGGGACAGTCGCTCGAGCTCCTCTACGAGCTCAGGGGCGAGCCCATCCTCGAGCTCCCTCAGCGAGCGCGTGTGAATATCGCGTAGACGCGCCCGCGCCGCCTCATCGAGGGGGGCATTGCGCACCTCCTCCAGCAGCTGCCGGATCATCGAGCCGATGCGCATGACCTTGGCAGGCTGCTGAACGAAGGCACCGGATGGTGACGCATGGACGTCAGCGTCGGGCATGAGGACCACCTGCTGCTCCGGCGACTCCACGAGCGGTGCGTCCGTGCCTTCATAGGTCATGTATCCATGGTGTCATCACGATGAACGCCGCGCGATCCCGACTGAACGTTCAGCCAGTCTGCGATTTCACATCCTGTCAATGACATGTCACACTTCCCGTCGCGCCTTGACGGCGCGCCTGACGGATGCGCATCTAGGAGGTCGAATTGGACTACAACTGGCTCACTCCCAAGGCAGAGGCGCGCCCCGCAGGGGATAAGGGCTGGGGTTCATACGCGACCGAGCGCATTGGCGCCGGTGAGACTGTCGCCGGATTCGGTGGCTGGGTCATCGACGGCACTCAGTTGGCCACCCTGCCGATCGATCGGCAGCACCGAACCATCCAGATCGACACGGATCTCTACCTAGCCTCAGGCGACACCCCCGAGGCCGGCGACATGCTCAACCACTCCTGCGAGCCCAACTGCGGCCTTGCCGGCTCACAGCTGCTCGTCGCCATGCGCGATATCGAGCCGGGTGAGGAGCTCAGCTTCGACTACGCCATGTGCG
>JBIIDD010000258.1:0-2998 GCA_044238565.1 Candidatus Nanopelagicales bacterium | reverse complement strand
GCCGTCAGGCAGGACGGCCTCGATGCCGACCACCTGTGCGCGCGTCATGCCGTGCGCGATGACGCGGATGCCCCCGGCGTTGGTCGCCACTGTGCCACCGATGGTCGCCGAGTCGCGGGCGGCGAGATCTACGCCGTACTCCCAGCCGTGCTGCGCGACGTAGCGATGGAGGTCGCCGAGAGTCACCCCGGCGCCGACAGTGACCTGGCCACTGATCTCGTCAATGGGGTCCAGGCGCGTGAGGCGGCGCGTAGAGACGATCACGGGCAGTGGATTGCCCGCGGCTGGTGGCACGCCCCCGGCGACGAGCCCGGTGTTGCCGCCTTGGGGGATGACGGGTGCGCCGGCCTGGGCGCAGGCAGCGACGACCGCTGCTACTTCGGCCGTGGTGCCCGGCCTAAGGACGGCGAGCGCGGGGCCACCCCATCGCCCTCCCCAGTCGGTGACGAAGGGGGCCACCACGTCGGACTCGGTGAGGACGTGCGCAGGCCCCAGGGCTCCAGCAAGGTCCTCCAGGAGGTCGCTCACCCCGCCATCCTGCACGAGGGAGTCCTCACCCCACGGGGCCAATCCCGCGATTCCCATGGGATTCGGGCATTCAGCGTGCGACGGGGCCCGGACTCGGTGAAGATGCTTGAGCCGCCCGCCGTGGGCGGCGGGCCCCCCCGGGGGTCTGAGAGGTAGACCCACGGAGGGTTCATGAATCTCGGAAAGAAGATCGTCAGCGTCGCCGCTGGCGTGGCACTCATCGCCGGTGCGGGCGCCATGGCCGCCGCACCGGCTCAGGCCAACAAGGGTCCCCAGCCCAAGGGCGAAACCGTCATCGCGGTTCCGGTCGCAGTGGTGGGAGCCGCAATGCAGGCGGGCGTTACCGTCGCTCCCATCGTGCCTGCGAAGGCGGAGGCGACAACCGACGTGGTCGGACTCGCCTTCCCGGTCTCCGGTCCGCTCATGGACGGCGTCGTGCACCACAAGGGCGGCCTCTCCTTCAGCAGCTCGAAGACCGGTGTCGTCCTCACGTTCTCGAATCCGACGATCGAGTACGCAACCAGCGGTGGCACGACTGCTGAGATCAAGGGAACCATCCAGGGCATCCCCGCAGGCAATCCCCTCGCCGCGGCCAACGGCCAGCGTGTCGCCCTCCTCACCATCGACAACTTCAAGGTGACCAACAAGCAGGGCAAGATCTCCAAGAACGGCAAGAAGGGCTTCAAGCGCACCGTGACGCAGACCATCACCGGCGAGGCCAAGGTCTCCAGCGTGGGCCTTCTCATTGATGGCATCAACGCCCTCTTGGGCGCGCCAGGCCTCTTCAAGGCAGGCATGGACTTCGGCGCGGTTGCCAGCGAGTGGTCCATCACGAAGACGTGCAAGACCAAGAAGGCTTGCGCGTAAGTCAGTACCTCTTTCCATGTGGGCCCGGGCCATATGGCCCGGGCCCACATGCATCGGGGCGCCGGCGCATACTTTCCGGGTGCGCCGCATTTCGGTCTTCGCCGTAGCCGCTCTGATTGCATTTGTCGCCGCGCCACTCGCCAGCGCTCAAGCGCTCCCCGTCACATACCGGGTGGACACCAAGGATCCGGTCGTCTTCATCACCATCGACGACGGCATCATCACCTCGTCCGCCGGGCTCGCCTATGTCGAGAAGCACCGCATCCCCATCACGAGCTTCCTCACCTCATCGCAGGTGACCGACAGCAAGGTGCGCTACTTCGAGCGCATCTCGAAGTGGGGGTCCGTGCAGAACCACACGACGAGTCACGCGAGCCTCGCGACGCGTGATGCCGGGCTCATCAAGTCGCAGGTGTGCCCCGTCCAGGTCGACTTCCGACGGACCTTCGGCACCAAGCCCTGGATGCTCCGGCCGCCCTATGGGGCAGGGCCTGACGGCCATGTGCTGCATGACGTCGTGCGCCGCTGCAACATCACCGACATCGTCATGTGGGACACCGTCGTGGAGCAGGGCCGCATCAGCTACCGCTTTGGCGACGGACTCAAGCCCGGCTCGGTGATCCTGCTGCACTACTCGGCGAATCTCGCCGCCGACCTCAAAGTGGCCGTGACCGCCGCTCGAGCACGAGGCCTGAAGCCGGCGAATCTCGCGGAGTACCTCACCCCTCCGGTTAAGCCCTAGGGACATCCACGCTAGAGGGTCGGCCGGGAATCTCGATTGCTTCGTGGCTTAGTGGTTGCTTAGGTCGTGGGGTTTGAGCCTCGCCACACAGAGGACCTAGCATCCCCTCATGCAGCGTCCCAGCCTCGTCCTTGTCGCCCTTGTCGCCCTTGTCGGCGCGGTGCTCCTCTCAGCCTGCGGGAGCCAGTCGTCGTCTACCGAGAGCTCGGCGTCCGATGCACTCCCTACTGCCTTCGCAGATCCCCAGGGCGCCTTCGCGGATCGTGAGGCGAGCGGCGAGGACCTCATCAACGCGTGGTTTGGACTGTTAGCGCTCACGGGACGTGGGGAGGGCGAGGTCGCGACATCCGCCGAGGAGGTAGAGGCAGGAATGGAGATCGTCAGGCCCTACCTCGATCCGGCGTTCACCCTGCTGCGCGCTACGGGCCAGCGGTACACGGCAGGCAACTACGTGCCGCTCGATATCGATGCCTTCGAGGTGTCGGATTTCGTCGTGACTGAGCCACGCGATGACATTCGCGTGATTCGCTATTTCGTCAGCCAACCCGGGGCCACGTCGCCCGACGCAGGCGCGGTCATGTCGGCGGAGAAGGCCCCGCGTATCTCGGTGTTCCGTTGGGACGAGGAACTGGGGCACTGGGTGGCAGTGAGCTATGCCAACTTCAACAGTGCCATCGGAGCCATCTGCGAGCAGGCCCCCATCAGCGTGAGCGGCGAAACGCCGGCCACGAGCCCGGAAGACGTTGCCCTCGGCACGTCGCTCGTCGAGCAGTGGCGTGACATCACGACGGGAAAGTCGACAGAGGCATTCCGCCACCCGGCCAACCAAATACAGCTTGCCGACGGGCAGGGCTGGCCCAC
>JBIIDD010000257.1:0-3004 GCA_044238565.1 Candidatus Nanopelagicales bacterium | reverse complement strand
GTGGTTCCCCGTCGCCGTCGCCGGCGACTCGATGGAGCCGACGCTGCGCTCAGGGGAGTGGTGGCTGGCTCGGCGTACTCACCGAGTGGCCGTGGGTGATGTGGTGGTGGTCCGCCAGCCTGAGCAGGTGGGGCTCCTCACCGTGAAGCGCATCACTCGGAGGGATGGCCCGCGGTGGTGGGTCGAGGGGGACAACCACGAGCACAGTCGCGACAGTCGCCACTACGGCCCCGTGGATCAGGAAGCGATCCTGGCCCGCCTCGTGCTGAGGTACCGCCCACTGCCGCCCAGGCGCATTCCGCGTCGCGGTGGTTGACTACTGCCCCATGAGCGACGAGGCGAACACCATCGATCCTGCCTTCCCCCTGCATCAGGGCGGCAAGATCGAGGTACGCCCGACCGTGCGTATCCGGGATCGCGAAGGACTCGCGCTCGCCTACACGCCTGGCGTGGCACGTGTGTCGACGGCGATCGCTGAGAACCCCGAACTCGTCCGCGAGTACACCTGGAAGTCCAACACCGTGCTCATCGTCACGGACGGCACCGCCGTGCTGGGGTTGGGTGACATCGGCCCCGAGGCATCCCTGCCCGTCATGGAGGGCAAGGCCCTGCTCTTCAAGGAGTTCGGTGGCGTGGACGCCGTGCCGATCTGCCTGGCGACCAAGGATGTCGACGAGATCATCGAGACGGTGATCCGCATCGCCCCGGCGTACGGCGGCGTCAACCTCGAGGACATCAGCGCGCCCCGCTGCTTCGAGATCGAGGAGCGCCTGGATGCAGCCCTCGACATCCCCGTCTTCCACGATGACCAGCACGGCACCGCCGTGGTCGTGCTCGCTGCGCTGCTCAACGCCGCCCGCGTCGTCGGTCGTCCGATCTCCGACCTGCGTGCTGTCGTCTCTGGTGCGGGAGCAGCCGGTGTCGCGGTGACCGACATCCTGCTCGAGGCGGGGATCGGCGATATCGCCGTCGGTGACAGCGTCGGCATCATCTCGAGCTCGCGCGAGGACCTCACGCCGGTCAAGGCGGCGTTAGCCGCGCGCACGAATCGGCTGGACATCGAAGGCTCGATCGAGGAGGCGATGGCAGGTGCCGACGTCTTCATCGGACTCTCCGCCGGCAAGGTGTCCGACGCAGCCGTCGCATCCATGGCACCCGGGTCGATCGTCTTCGCCCTGGCCAACCCCGACCCGGAGATCCATCCGGACGTGGCCCTGCGCACGGCGGCTGTCGTGGCCACAGGGCGCAGCGACTTCCCCAATCAGATCAACAACGTGCTGGCCTTCCCCGGGATCTTCCGCGGAGCCCTCGACGTGCGCGCCTCGACCATCACCAAGGGCATGAAGCTCGCGGCCGCCCAGGCAATCGCCGACGTCGTGGGAGATGAGCTCGCCGCCGACCTCATCGTGCCGAGCGTGTTCGATCCACGCGTAGGAGTGGCAGTGCCGCTTGCTGTTGCGGCGGCGGCGCGCGCTGACGGCGTCGCCCGCATCTAGGGCGCCTAGTCCTCGGGATCGTCGAGGCGGGCTAGCCAGGTCGCGAGTCGCTCGATCGGGGTCTCGAACTCCGGATTGAGGTCGACGAATTCACGCAGTCGCTCCGCCAGCCAGTCGACACTGACTTCCTCCTCGCCGCGTCGGCGCTGGAGTTCCTCGATTCCCCGGTCGGTGAAGTACATGGCCTAGGCGAACGCGGCTTCGACGACGGCGCGCTGCTCTTCCTCGTGCCGGTGGTGGCTGCCGACCGCGGGGGACGATGAGGAGGGGCGTGAGATCCCTTGGATGGCGCGGCCGCCAAGGATGCCGGGGAGGTTCAGCGCCATGAAGGACCAGGCACCCTGATTGGCCGGCTCCTCCTGGACCCAGCGAATGCTGGCCGCCCCGGGGTAGGCGTCAATCATCGCCGGCAGAGTTCGCCAGGGCAGGGGGTAGAGGCGCTCGACGCGCAGGATCGCGGTCCGCGTGTCACCTCGACGCTCCCGCTCGGCGGCGAGGTCGTAGTAGACCTTGCCGCTGCAGAGCAGCACGCGCTCGACGCCGGCGGGATCAACGGTGAGGCCCGGCGAGTCGGCAGAGCCGACTCTGGCGGGCTGGTCTCCGATCGCAGGCCGGAAGTGCCCGTCGAGGAAATCGCTCAGGGGCGACGTGGCGGCCTTCGCGCGCAGCAGTGACTTGGGCGTGAAGACGACGAGAGGTCGCACGAGTGGTGAGTGCACCTGCCAGCGCAGCAGGTGGAAGAACGACGCGGGCGTGGAGGGCATCGCGACGGTCATGTTGTCCTGCGCGCAGAGCTGGAGGAAACGCTCCACTCGGGCCGATGAGTGGTCGGGCCCCTGGCCCTCGTAGCCGTGGGGAAGCAGCATGACGAGGGATGAGCGCTGGTTCCACTTCTGCTCGCCCGAGGAGATGAACTCGTCGATGATCGTCTGGGCACCGTCGACGAAGTCGCCGAACTGCGCTTCCCACATGACGAGCGCGTCGGGACGGGCAACGGAATACCCGTATTCGAACCCGAGCGCAGCGAATTCGCTGAGCAGCGAGTCATAGACCCAGAGCTTCGCTCCGTCGCGATAGCAGCGCTTGAGTGGCTTGTACTGCCAGCCTGTTGCCTTGTCGACGATCACGGCGTGGCGGTGACCGAACGTGCCGCGACGGGAGTCCTGCCCCGCCAGGCGCACCGATCGCCCCTCCTGGAGCAGGGATCCGATGGCGAGCGCCTCGCCCATGCCCCAGTCGATGGCATCGTCGGCCACCATCTGCGCGCGGCGCTGCAGCTGGGGCGCGAGTCGCGGGTGCACGGTGAAGCCCTCGGGCATGGTGAGCTGCGAGTCGACCACGCAGTCGACGGCGTCCTTGCTGATGCCCGTCAGGATGTCTCCGGCAGGGCCCATGGGTGCCAGGGTCAGCTGCCCGGTGCGCACGACCTCGTCGGAGCCCTCGCTGAAGTCGCCCCCCGTCAACGCCGCACGGCTGCCCTGGAAGATCGTCTCGAGCTCCTCCTGGAA
>JBIIDD010000013.1:0-10790 GCA_044238565.1 Candidatus Nanopelagicales bacterium | reverse complement strand
GTGACCCCGCCCTCGGGGTAGGCGCGGCCGTGGTCATGGCGGGCGATCACGCGCCTGACGTTGGTGTCGAGGGCGAGGGCGCGCTGGCCGTAGGCGAAGGCGCGCACCGCTCCCGCGGTGTAGTCGCCGACTCCGGGCAGCGCGCGCAGGGAGGCCTCGTCGGCGGGGACCAGGTCGGCGTGCTGATCGGCGATGCGCGCGGCGGCCTCGTGCAGTCGCAGTGCGCGGCGCGGATACCCCAGGCGACCCCACGCTCGGATCGCCTCGGCGGGAGCATCGCCGGCGAGAGCCGAGGGAGTAGACCACCTCTCCAGCCATGCGGTCCACTCCGGGACCACCCTGTCGACGGGCGTCTGCTGGAGCATCACCTCCGAGACCAGGACCCCCCATCCCCCTGGATGGGGCCCTGGGGCGGGTGGCTGGCGCCAGGGCAGCTTCCTGCCCTCGTGGGTGAACCATCGCCTGATTCGGCCGTCCTGAGCCCCCAGGTGGGACCGAGATGGCTCTTTCCACCCGTCTGTGACCCCCTGAGTGGGGGAGGGGCCTCCGGGCCGGGACGCGGAATGCCTGGGCATGCGCCGATGCTGCCATGCCCCGTCCGGATAAGGGGTACGGTGCTTTCCCGTGAGTGGGCTCATGTCGCCGATCGGCCCCGAGCCGCAGGGCGTCTACTGGCGCAGGCGGATCGTGGTGCTCGTCGTGCTGCTCGTCATCCTCATGCTCCTGTGGTGGCTGATCTTCGGTCGCGGCGGTGGTGGAGAGGCTGCGCCTGAGCCTGCACCCACGGCCACGCCGACGGCCTCGCCCTCGCCGCAGCCCGCGCCGACCACCGCCAGCCCGAGCCCCGAGCCCGAGCCCACGGAGATCACCGACTGCACCGAGGCCGACGTCCTGGTCGAGGCCTTCGCTGAGGAGGCCATCTATCCGGTCGGCTCGACGCCGACCCTCACGCTGTCGGTGACCAACATCGGCACCCGCCCCTGCAAGCGCGACGTCGGTCCTGGCGCCAACGAGCTCCAGATCACCCAGGGTGAGGTAACCATCTGGTCCAGCGACGACTGCAATCCCAACGAGGACAAGGACGTCGTCACGCTGGACCGCGGCGACGCCTTCGAGACCCAGCTCGTCTGGGATGGCTACCTCAGCTCAGCCGGGTGCCCCGCGGGCCAGCCGATGGCCGAAGCCGGGGAGTACACCGTGGTGGGGCGCAATGGCGCCATCATCAGCGCTCCCACCGCCCTGCGCCTGGAGTAGGCCTCGAGTAGGGCCTGAGGGGCCCCTAGGAGTAGCGCTCGAGCAGGGAGCCATCGGACAGCCGTGAGAGGCCCTCGCGCACGGAGCGGGCTCGGGTCTCGCCCACGCCGTCGACGGCTTGCAGTGACTCCGTCGACGCCGACAGGATCTTCGGCAGGGCACCGAACTTCGTCACGAGTCGCTCGATGATCGCGTCGGGAAGCCTGGGGATGCGAGCGAGTTGGCGGTAGCCGCGAGGGCTCACCTGCTGCTCGAGTCCTTCCTCTCCATCCTCGAAGCCGAGGGAACGCGCGACGGCGACAAGATCGAGCAGGTGCGCGCCATCCAGTGCGTCCAGGGCGGCGGCGGCTCGCTCGACGCGACGCCCGCGGCCGGTCGCGTAGTCGCGCAGGACGAGGGCACGCTCCTCTCCCACCCCGGCGAGTAGCTCCGCGAGCTGGAGGGAGAGCAGGCGACCGTCTGTGCCCAACTCGACGACGTAGCCCTGGATCTCCAGCGCAATGCGCAGGACCATCTCACCTCGCTGGGCGACGATGGCGACATCGCGCACGGTGACGAGATCGTCGATCTCCAGGGCGGAGAGGTTGGCACTCACCTCATCAAGGCGCATGCGGTAGCGCTCGAGCGTGGCGATGGCCTGATTGGCGCGGGCGAGGATCGAGCTGGAGTCCTCGAGCACGTGGCGCCGGCCGTCGACGTAGATCGTCACGGTCGACATGGACTCGCTCACGCTGATGGTGGGGTGGTGCGTCTGACGCGAGACTCGGTCGGCGGCGCTGTGGCGTGTGCCCGTCTCATCAGTCGGGAGTGCAGGATCTGGGTGCAGGTGCACTGCGGCCCGCAGGATGCGTGCAGCGTCCTCATCAAGGACGATTGCGCCGTCCATCTTGGCTAACTCGCGCAGTCGATTGGCGGTGAACTCGATGTCGAGGTCGAAGCCGCCCCGCGTGATTGCCTCGACCGAACGGTCGAGGCCGAGGACGATGAGCGCACCCGTGCGTCCGCGCAGGATCCGCTCGAGGCCGTCGCGCAGCGGCGTGCCGGGAGCGACCATCGCGAGCACCTCGCGAAGCCTGGCCTGTGCGTCGATAGCCATGCTCCCCCTTGTCGTCGGGGCGTCAGCCTAGTGCGCTGACGGCCAGCTAGCGAAGGCCTGGCGGTCGTGATCCGCCAGCGTGGCCCTCGATCGCGCGTAGGCCGGCCTCGAGGTGGCGGATCTCCGTCACGCCGTCAACCCTGTCGCGTGACCCCGCCGGCACGAGAATGCGCTTGAACCCGAGACGCCGCGCCTCAGCGACGCGCTGCGCGAGGAAGGGCACTGGACGCACGTCACCGGAGAGTGCGATCTCACCGATCGCGAGGACGTCGGACGGGATCGCCGTCTCGAGCTGGGCGGAGGCGATAGCCAGGCACACCGCCAGGTCGGATCCCGGATCCGAGATCTGGGCCCCGCCGACAGTGGCGACGAAGATGTCGCGCTGCGGGAGCACTTTGATGCCTGCCTGGGCCGTGACGGCCGCGAGAGTAACGACGCGCGTGGTGTCGAGGCCCGTGACGGTGCGCCTGGCCATCGGCCCGCCATCGGGAGAGACCAGTGCCTGGATCTCTGCGAGCAAGGGGCGCCGGCCCTCCATGGTCACCGTGACGCACGTGCCGGGGACCGGCGTATCGCGCTGGCCGCGGAAGAGCTCGGAGGGATCGACCACCTCGGCCAGGCCCGAGTCGGTCTGCTCGAAGGCGACGATCTCGTCGGAGGGGCCGTAGCGATTCTTGACCGCGCGGAGGAGTCGGAGCGCCGTGGTGCGCTCACCTTCGAAGGTGAGCACGGTGTCGACGAGGTGCTCGAGCGCTCGGGGACCAGCGACGGAGTTGTCCTTGGTCGACTGCCCGATGAGCAGCAGCGGGATCCCGCGCTGCTTCGCCGTGCGGGTGAGCGCCTGGGTCACCTCGAGGACCTGGGCGACACCCCCTGCGCGACCCTCCAGCTCTGAGCTGGAGATGGTCTGGACGGAGTCGACGATGACGAGCGAGGGTCGATGGTGCTCGACCTGACCGAGGATCGTGAAGAGATCATTGTCGTCAGCGATGAGGAGCTGGTCGGAAACCGCCCCGATGCGCCGTGCGCGCAGCGCGATCTGGTCAGCGGACTCCTCGCCGGAGGCGTAGAGCACGGAGCCCGGGTGCTTCTGCGCGAAGGCATGGGCGACCGCCAGCAGCAGCGTCGACTTGCCGACGCCGGGCTCGCCAGCGACGAGCACGACCTGACCGGCGACGAGTCCGCCGCCGACCACCCGGTCGAACTCACCGGCACCCGTGGAGATGCGGCGTACACGCTCCTCGGAGATGTCGGAGATGGGCTGCGCCGGCCGCACCGCGGCGGCCTTGGCTCCGGTCTTGGCGGCCCTGGTCGTGACGGTGGGCGCGATCTCCACCACCGTGCCGAACTCCTGGCACTTGGGGCATCGGCCCACCCAGCGCAGCGACGTGGCACCGCACGCATTGCACTGGTAGGAGACGCTCGACTTGGCCACGTCGGCAGGCTACGCGCCCGCTCCGACTCTCGCTGGTCCAGTCGTTCTCCGGGCGAAAAGGTTCACCCGGTGGCACCTTTCGACCGTAGAACGGGGAGGAGACCTACTGGGGGTCGGCGGGGTGAGGGGCGAGTGCCTCGCGCGCCTTGCCACGCGCCGCGAGCAGTGCCGCCTCATGTGCCTGGCAGTACTCCACCAGTACGGCGTAGGCCTTCTTGCCCATGAGCTCGACCAACTCGTCGCGGTTGGTGAGGTAGACAGGCTCACTCGCGATGTGCGCCTCGGTATTGCCGCTGCAGTACCAGTCGAGGTCGTGGCCGCCGGGCCCCCAGCCGCGCCGGTCGAACTCGGTGATGCTCACGAGCTGGATGGTCGTGTCGTCGGGGCGCTCGACCTCGTCGTAGGTGCGACGGATGGGCAGCTGCCAGCACACGTCGGGCTTGGTCTTGACGAAGGAGACGCCCTCGCGCTCGGCGAGCCCGTGGAGTGCGCAGCCCTCTCCGCCTTCGAAGCCCGGTCGGTTGAGGAAGATGCAGCCGCCGTCGACCACGCGCGTCTTGCGCTCGCCGTCGCCGGCCTTGACGGTGGCCCCCTTGCGCTGCCCGACGTCGTAGAACTGCCAGTGCTCGGGATCGAGCTTGGCGGCCCACTTGAGCGTGCGCTTCTCGTCGTCCTTGTCCGTGAAGTGCGCGCCCTGGGTGCAGCAGCCGGAGTCGGGAGCCGTCGCGTAGATGCCCTTGCACCCGCGGCCGAAAATGCACGTCCAGCGTGAGGTCAGCCAGGTGAGGTCGATCCGATAGCGGCGGGACTTCTTGCCGGGATCGTCGAACTCGACCCAGGCGCGGGGGAAGTCGAGGGGAACTTCGGGCACCGGGCGACCATACATGCTCTCTGGCGCGGTAGCGTGCGCCTCGTGCGGCTGGGCGTCCTGGACATCGGATCCAACACCGTTCATCTGCTTGTCGTCGACGCGCATCAGGGTGCTGCCCCGCTCCCGGCATGGAAGTCCAAGATCGCTCTGCGCCTCGCCGAGCACCTCGGCACGGATGGTCGCATCGACGACACTGCCCTGGCCGAACTCATCGGCTTCGCTGGCGAGGCACGCCAGACGGCGGAGGACCTCGGAGTGACGGAGTTCCTCGCCTTCGCGACGTCAGCGGTGCGCGATGCCCCCAATGGCCTCGAGGTGCTGGCAGCGGTGCGTGAGCGCACCGGCATCGAGGTCGAGGTCCTCAGCGGTGAGGACGAGGCGCGCCTCACCTTCCTCGCCGTGCGTCGCTGGTTTGGCTGGTCTGCCGGTCGCATCCTCGTGCTCGACATCGGAGGCGGCTCCCTCGAACTCGCCTCCGGCGCTGACGAGGAGCCCGATGTCGCCCTCTCCCTCCCGCTGGGCGCCGGGCGACTCACTCGCGACCTCCTCGACGGGGATCCCCCGGGGGAGGAGGCCGTGCGCGCTGCGCGCAAGGTCGTGCGGGCCAGCCTGGGCGAGGTCATGGGGCGGCTGCTGCGAGCGGGTGAGCCCAGGATCAGCGTCGCCACCTCCAAGACCTTCCGCCAGCTCGCGCGTATCGCTGGCGCGGCACCCTCCAGCGATGGCTATTTCGTGCGCCGCACCCTGTCGCGCGACGACGTACGCCTGTGGGTGCCGAAGCTCGCGTCGATGAACGCCGCGGAGCGCAGTCGCCTGCCGGGGGTCTCCGACTCCCGTGCGGCCCAGTTGCTCGCCGGTGCCCTCGTCGCGGAATCCGCCATGGACCTCCTCGGAATATCCGAGTTGGAGATAGGTCCGTGGGCTCTTCGCGAGGGCGTGATCCTCCGACGCATCGATGGTCTCGACTCATGACGCAGGCGACTGCCCTCACGGGGCTGACATCCCAGCAGGTCGCCGAGCGGGTCGCGCGGGGGCAGACCAACGATGCCCCCGACCCGCGGAGCCGCAGCCTCGCGAGCATCATCCGCTCGAATACGCTCACGTGGTTCAACGCCCTCATCGGTTCCATGTGGGTCGTCATGTGGTTCGTGGCGCCGTTCCAGGACTCGCTCTTCGGCTTCGTGATCGTCGCCAACTCCCTCATCGGCATCGTTCAGGAGTACCGCGCGAGTCGAGCCCTGGCGAAGCTCTCGGTCATCGGCGAGGCCAAGCCCATGGTCCGTCGCGACGGAGTGGACGTCGAGGTGCGTCCCTCCGAGGTGGTGCTCGATGACCTGGTGGTGCTGCGGTCGGGCGACCAGCTCGTGGTCGACGGCGAGGTCGTCGTGGCCGAAGGTCTCGAGATCGACGAGAGCCTGCTCACCGGTGAGGCCGACCCCGTCGACAAGGCGGTGGGCGATGAGGCGATGTCCGGCTCGTTCGTCGTCGCCGGCAGCGGGCTGTACGTCGCGACCCGCGTGGGGCGCGACTCCTTCGCTGCAGGACTGACCGAGCAGGCCAAGAAGTTCACCCAGACCAAGTCCGAGCTGCGTGACGACATCGCGAAGTTCGTGCGTCTCGCGTCGTTCCTCATCCCGCCGGTCGGGATCCTCCTGCTCGTCTCTCAGTTGCGCGCCAACCAATCCGTGGACGACGCGATCCGGGGCACCATCGCCGGCGTCGTGACCATGGTGCCCGAAGGCCTGGTGCTCCTCACGAGCATCGCGATGGCGGTCGCTGTGGTCCGCCTCGCGCAGCGCAAGGTGCTCGTGCAGGACCTCCCCGCCGTCGAAGTGCTGGCCCGTGTCGACACGGTGTGCGTCGACAAGACAGGCACGCTCACGGAGCCGGGAATGGCGGTCACCGATGTCGAGGTGATCGACCAGGCCGCCGATGTCGACGCCGCACTTGCTGCCATGGGTGCCTCGGAGGAGAGCCCCAACCCCACGCTCGCGGCCGTCGCGCAGGCCTACGCCAACCCGACCTGGTCGATGATCGAGGGCATCGCCTTCTCCAGTGCGCGCAAGTGGTCGGCGGCGACCTTCAGCGACCACGGCACGTGGCTCCTGGGCGCTCCCGAGGTCGTGCTCGGCGCATCCGAACCCGCGGTGCGCGAGCGCGCGGAGTCACTCGCCGCCCAGGGTTCGCGGGTGCTGCTGCTCGCGCGCGCCACAGGCTCGGGGCCCGATGCCGAGACCGGACCGGGTGAGGTCACTCCGGCGGCACTCGTCGTGATCGATCAGCGCCTGCGCCCCGATGCGGCCGAGACCGTGGGCTACTTCCTCGAGCAGGAGGTCGCCGTCAAGGTGATCTCCGGCGACAACCCCGCCACCGTCGGCGCCATTGCCACCCAGGCCGGCGTACCCGGTGCTGACGATCCCCTGGATGCCCGCGAACTCACCGAAGACCCAGCGCAGCTCGAGGAGCCCATCGACTCGCACTCCGTCTTCGGCCGGGTCACTCCGGCGCAGAAGCAGGCCATGGTGGGCGCACTCCACCTTCGGGGCCGCACGGTGGCTATGACAGGCGACGGTGTCAACGACGTACTAGCTCTCAAGCAGGCTGACCTGGGCATCGCTATGGGCTCGGGATCCTCAGCCACCCGAGCCGTGGCGCAATTGGTGCTGCTGGACAACAAGTTCTCGGTGATGCCGCACGTCGTTGCTGAGGGACGCCGTGTCCTCGGCAACATCGAGCGCGTCTCCGACGTCTTCCTCACCAAGACCTTCTACGCGACGATCATCTCGGCGTTCATCGGACTGTCGGTCCTCTTCACCCTGGGCGCCGATAGCCAGCCGCTGGAGTTCCCGTATCTGCCGAGGCACTTCACGCTCATCAGTTCGTTGACCATCGGCATCCCCGGGTTCTTCCTGGCGCTCATGCCCAACACCGAGCGCTTCCGACCGGGCTTCCTCCGGCGCGTGCTGCTCTTCGCCGTACCCGCGGGAGTCATCTGCGCGGCAGCGGGACTGGGTACCTACCTCGTGGTCCTCTCGATCGGCGAGCCGCTCGCGGATGCGCGGTCAGCCGCCACGATCGCCCTCTTCATCGTGACGTTCGCCGTGCTCGTCCACTCGGCGCGCCCGCTCAACCTCCTCCGGCTCGGCGTCTGCGCCGCGATGCTCCTCTCCTTCGTCGTGGTGCTCCTCGTGCCGTGGCTCTCGAACTTCTTCGCGGTCTACCTTCAGCCCGAGCGCGACACCGCCATCGCTGTCGCCTTCGGCCTCGGGGGCGCCCTGCTCGTCTCCCTCACCGCGAGGGTCACCGACCGTCTGCGCCGCGCCTAGGACCCCGAGTCTTTGCGACACTGAGCACGTGACCCGCGTGCCCGTCGCCCTGTCGACCTCATCGGTCTTCCCGGACGGCACCGCTGCGGCCTTCGAGGTCGCGTCGCGACTGGGGTACGACGGGGTCGAGGTCATGGTGATGACCGATGCTGTGAGTCAGGATCCCGTGGCCCTGCGGCGACTGTCGGATCACTACGCCGTGCCCATCCTCGCGGTCCACGCGCCGTGCCTCCTCGTCACGCAGCGCGTCTGGGGCACCGATCCCTGGGCCAAGCTCGTCCGGGCTCGCGAGGCAGCCGAGGAGCTGGGCGCCAGCACCGTCGTGGTGCATCCCCCATTCCGCTGGCAGCGCGACTATGCACGCGAGTTCGTCGCCGGGCTGGCGCGGATGGAGGGAGAGACCCCCATCCGATTCGCCGTGGAGAACATGTATCCCTGGCGCGCGGCATCCCGAGAGGTCAAGGCATACAGCCCGGGCTGGGACATCCGCGACGAGGACTACCCCCACACCACCCTGGATCTGTCGCACACGGCCGTCTCGGGCACCGACGCACTCCAGATGGCGCGCGACCTAGGCGATCGGCTCACCCACGTCCACCTCGCCGACGGTTCCGGATCCCCTCGAGATGAGCACCTCATCCCCGGACGCGGCACCCAACCGTGCGGCGAGTTGCTCGCTGACCTCGTGGCCAGGGAGTTCGACGGCACCGTCGTCGTCGAGGTGTCGACGCGACGCGCGGCTGACCGGGTCGCGCGAGAGGCCGAGTTGGCCGAAGCCCTGGCGTTTGCCCGTAGGCACCTCGACACGGCCTCGGCCTAGAGTGGGCGAGATGGCGGAGGATTCGCCGGCGGAGCCGGCACGCGGGAGTGGCGAGCAGGTCCGTGACGCTGCCATCGCTGCCGCACGCAATGCCTTCGCTGCGGGCAGTTACGCCCGCACCTCCTTCAAGGGCCTGGCTGCAGCTGCCGGAGTCGCGCCCGCGGTGCTGCGCAAGTACTACGACAACAAGGACGCGGTCTTCGCGGCGGCACTGCGGTTGCCCACCGACCCCGTCGGGGCCGTGCCCACCCTCCTCGCGCCAGGGGTCGAGGGTCTCGGCGAGCGCCTCGTGAGGTTCACTCTCGACACGCTCGGCGACCCGCAGGTGCGTGATGACCTGATGTCGATGGCGCGCTCGGGCGCCTCGGCCGCTGCTCTCACCAAGTCGTTGCAGGACTACCTCGACACCACCGTCATCGATCGCGTCGTCTCCGCCGTCGGCGTACCCGATGCGCGCATGCGCGTGGCGCTCATTTCGAGCTATCTCATCGGCGTCGCCGCAGGCCGCTACGTCATGCGCATCGAGCCGCTGGCCTCGGCCAATGAGGAGTACGTCGTCCGGCTCGTGGCGCCGACGATCCAGGCACTCCTCGACCCCAGGACATCCCTGCCCAAGCCCTCGTCGACGGGAGCCGCACGATGATCGCGGTGATCGGTGCCGGCGCTATGGGCGAGGTTTTCGTCGCGGGCTTGCTGCGCTCCGGGACCGAGCCGCACAGACTCGTGATCTCCGAGAAGCGGGAGGACCGGGCACAGGAGGTGTCGCAGCGCCACGGCGTGCGTTCGGTGAGCATTGCGGAGGCAGCGCGCGAAAGCGCAACGATCCTGCTGCTGGTCAAGCCCCAGGACATCCCCGGCGTACTCGACGAGATGTCAGCGCTCATCGCTGATGGGACCGTCGTGATCTCGCTCGCTGCTGGCGTCCGCTTGGCAACGCTCGAGGCCGGCCTTCCCCGCGCCGCCGTCGTGCGCGCGATGCCCAACACCCCTGCGCTTGTCGACCTCGGCATCACGGCGATATCCCCGGGTGCATCGTGCTCACCGCAGCAGGTTGGCTATGTCGAGACCCTGCTGTCGGCCGTCGGCCCCGTCGTGCGCGTGCCCGAGGATCTCCAGGACGCCGTCACCGCGACTTCGGGATCCGGGCCGGCGTATGTCTTCCGCGTCATCGAGGCGATGGTGGCGGCGGCGATCGAGTTGGGTATCGACCCCGATGTGGCGCACCAGCTCGTCACCCAGACCGTGCTGGGTGCCGCCACGATGGCAGCACGGTCGGGTGCTGATCCCGCGGCCCTGCGCACGCAGGTGACCTCGCCCGGTGGCACCACGGCAGCGGCCCTGTCGGTCCTGGACTCGGGTGACCTCATGGGCCTCATAGCCGACGCCATGCGGGCGGCCCGCGACCGTGGCCGGGAGCTCGGGGCGTGAGCGAGTCGGTCGCTGTGGTCTGGGACGAAGCGCTGCGCGCCTACGACTTCGGGCCCGGTCACCCCCTCGCGCCTATCCGCGTCCAACTCGCCATGCGACTGGCGCGCGACTTCGGGCTGATGGAGACACCCACGCTCGAGGTGCTGGGGCCGGTCGTGCCGGCGACGCTCGAGGAACTCGCAGCCGTGCACGAACTGGAGTACATCGCGGCTGTGCAGTCCGCATCTCGTGATCCCCGCGACATCGACCCAGTGCGCGGCCTCGGCACTCCCGATGATCCGGCGTTCGCCGGCATGCATGAGGCTTCGGCGCTGGTCGCTGGCGCGACTCTCATGGCAGCGCAGACGGTCCACTCGGGTAGGGCGCAGCATGCCGTCAACATCGCGGGCGGCCTGCACCATGCCATGCCCGGTGCAGCGTCAGGCTTTTGCATCTACAACGACATCGGCGTCGCCATCGCTTGGCTGCTCGCTCAGGGCGTGGAGCGGATCGCCTACATCGACGTCGACGTCCACCATGGCGACGGCGTGCAGGAGATGTTCTACGACGACCCGCGCGTG
>JBIIDD010000255.1:0-3027 GCA_044238565.1 Candidatus Nanopelagicales bacterium | reverse complement strand
GCCGCAACACCGGACGGCGATCGGCTCGGCAAGGGCGGCGGCTACTACGACCGGGTGCTCGACCTGCTCGGCGAGATGCGCCCGCCCGTCGCTGCCATCGTGGGCGACGCCGATGTCGTGGACGCGCTGCCCACGGATGCGCACGACCAGCGCGTGGACGCGATCGTGACCCCGACGCGGATTGTCTCTTGCGCGATGCGCTAGAGACCGAGTGCCCGCGCTAGCAAGAGCCCCGCGAGAAGCGCGAGGACGCAGCCGACTATCGAGGCCGCGACATTCCCCGTCGAAGCAGCCAGACGCCCCTCGCGCGCCAGCACGAGCGTGTCGAGGGCGAAGGTGGAGAAGGTCGTGAGCGCACCGCAGAAGCCGACACCGGCAAAGAGCAGGAGACCCGGGCTGGCTGAGACGAGGAGGATGCCGAGCAGGAAGGATCCGGCGAGGTTGGCGATGAGGATGGACCAGGGGAACCTGCCGCTCACCAGCAGCACCAGCAGGTAGCGCACCGTCGCTCCGAGTGCTCCGCCGAGCCCGACGAGCAGGAGGGCGCTCACGTGACCGGCCTACGCCGTCGAAGGGCACTGCCGACACGCGTTCCGCCCCACAGCGCCAGGAGCCCGCAGAGGAGCGTGGCGACGATGTATACCGCGCTTGCCACCCACGCGCCCTCGTCGGCGAGCAGCACGGCGTCGCCTGCGAGAGCGGAGAAGGTGGTGAAGCCACCGAGCACGCCCACTGCGAGGAAGGGACGCCACAGCAGATGGCGCGCCGGATGCGCCAGGACGTAGGCGACGAGCAGGCCCATGAGCAGGCAGCCGACGGCGTTGATGGAGAGCGTCGCGTACGGCTGTGCGATGCCCCGGCCTTCGGCCACGGTGTCCACGCCGTAGCGCGCGACCGCACCCAACGCACCGCCGACAGCGACCGCGACTAGCGCACGTGCGTCATCACGCAGGTCGGTGCGGCCACGCGTGCCGGCCATGGGTCAGGCGTCGCGACGCACGAAGAGGATCCAGGCGGGGATCGCAATGACGAGGAACCACCCGCCGAAGACGGCGAGGTGACCCCACGCCTCCGCGCCGTCGGTGGAGACGGCCGCTGCGCCGCCCGAGAAGGGAAGCACCCAGTCGATCCAGGTCCACCCCTGCACGAAGGCGATGGCTCCCACGATGGGCTCGATGAGCACGGCGAGCACGATGGGGGCGATGATTCCCACGGGCTGGTTGCGCGTGAGCGCGGTGATGGCAAGGGCAATGAGGACGAAGATCACGACGTAGAGCACGGCCCGGACTCCCGATGCGCCCCACGCCGTCTCATCCCATGTCACGCCCGTGCCGGCGATCAGCCCGCCGAGTGCCTGCGCGAGGACGATGGTGGCGATCGCGAGGATTGCTGCGACGACGATGACCATGGCCACCATCAGCGCCTTCGCGATGAAGACGGGTGTGCGGCGCGGGAAAGTCGCGAGCGTGATGCGGATCAGGCCGTGCCGATACTCCTGACCGAAGGCGGCGGCACCGATAGCGCACAGCACAGCGGCGGTGAGGGGAAGGAAGCCGGCAAGTCCGCCGGACTCCGCGCCGTCAGGCGGGCCGCCCGCATCGGGCCCAAGGCTGCCCACGAGCCACGAAACGAAGAGCGCGAGGCCTGCGGGTACGAGCATCGCGAGGCCGATGAGGGCCCACGTGGAACGAATGGTGCTGATGCGCACCCATTCGTAGCGCAACTCCCCGGTCATGATGCCTCCCCGAAGGCGAACTGCTGGCCGTCTCCGGTGAGTTGCATAAAGGTCTCCTCGAGGCTTGCCCTACGGGTCGCGAGCTCGAGCACGGCGACCCCGCCGTCGAACGCGAGGTGCCCGATCTCGTCCGTGGTGAGCCCCGTCACGCCGAGGGCGTCGCCCTCCTCGGTCACGGTGGCCCCCGCCGACCTCATGAGAGACGCGAGGCGGACCGCGTCGGTGCATCGCACCACGACATCGCTGCGCTGAGAAACGAGCTCGTCGATGGTGCCGTCAGCGACCAGCCGGCCTCGTGCGATGACGACGACGTGATCGGCCATCAACTGCATCTCGGACAGCAGGTGACTTGAGACGAGCACAGCGCGCCCGTCGGCCGCGTAGTGACGAAGGAACTCACGCAGCCACTGGATCGACTGGGGATCGAGGCCGTTGGCGGGCTCGTCGAGCATGAGCGCATGCGGCTCGGCGAGCACGGCACCCGCCAGGCCGAGTCGCTGCGCCATGCCCAGTGAGAAGGACTTCGGGCGTTCGTCGGCTACCTCGGTGAGACCGACCATGGCGAGGACCTCATCGATGCGTGATGCGGGAAGTTTGGCCTCCGTGGCGAGCATGCGCAGGTGATCGCGCGCCGTGCGACCCGGCAGGAAGGGTCGCGCATCGAGATGGGTGCCCACCACGCGACTGGGGTGCGCGTGGTCGCGCAGGGGCTTGCCGTCGAAGAGGGTGCGCCCATCCCCGCGATCGAGGCCCAGCATGAGCCGCATGGTGGTGGACTTGCCGGCGCCGTTGGGGCCCAGGAAGCCCGTGACGACTCCGTCAGGGACGGTGAAGGAAAGGTCGTCGACAGCGCGCACGTTGCCGAAGGACTTGCCCAGGTGCTCGACGCTGATGGCCACGTCGGCGACACTACTCGCGCGACGCCCCGGGCTCGCTGGACCATCCCCAGCCCACCGGGTGGTTAGCACTCCCTGCTGTCGAGTGCTAAGATTGATGTCTCTTGAGGAGGGAATCGAGTGCCCACGTACCAGTACGCGTGCACCGCATGCGGTCACGAGCTCGAGGCGGTCCAATCCTTCAGCGACGATGCGCTGACCACATGCCCCGATTGCGGCGGCAACCTGCGCAAGCTCTTCGGCAACGTTGGCGTCGTCTTCAAGGGCTCCGGCTTCTACCGCAATGACGCCCGCACGTCCGCTTCCGAAAGCTCGTCATCGAGCGGATCGGGGGACGCCGCTGCGAAGAAGACCGACTCCTCGACGTCCTCCACGCCCGCTTCGTCCACGTCCACG
>JBIIDD010000256.1:0-3027 GCA_044238565.1 Candidatus Nanopelagicales bacterium | reverse complement strand
ACGGCGATCCTGCCCACGCCTGTCGTCGGCGTACTCGGTGTCATCGACGATGTCGAGCGGCGTACGCCGATGGCCTGGGACCTCGATGGCGAGATCCTCTATCTCCTCGGTGACACCGGCGAGGACTTCGCCGGCAGCGAGTGGGCGCACGTGATGCACGGCCACCTCGGCGGCATCCCGCCGCGTGCCGACCTTGCCCGCGAGAAGCTGCTCGGCGAGATCCTCATCGCGGGATCGCGCGACGGCATGCTCACCGCTGCCCATGACATCGCCGATGGCGGCATTGCGCAGACTCTCGTCGAGATGGCGCTGCGCTCCGGCGTAGGAGCTCGCGTGTGGGCGCCCGATGGTGTCGAGGCAGCTACCTTCCTGTGGTCGGAGTCACCCGGTCGCGCGATTGTCGTCGTTCCGCGCTCCGAGGAGATGCGCTTCACCGCGATGTGCGCCGCGCGCGGTCTGCCCGCGCACCGCATCGGTGCCGTTGACTCAGGGTTGGGCGCGGATGTCGGTCACCCCGGTGAGCAGGTGCTGCAGGTCGGTGACGTCGTGCTCACCCTCGACGCGCTGCGCGAGGCCCACGAGGCGACGTTCCCGTCGTACTTCGGTCCCGCGCTGACGGTCTAGGGCGCGATCGCATCCATCGGTGCGCCGATGCCCGTCTCATCGAGTAGCGCGTACACCTCGCTCGCCCGATAGCGCCGATGTCCGCCTAGCGTGCGCACGGCAGAGAGCTTGCCGGCCTGCACCCAGCGCGACACCGTCTTGGGGTGCACACGGAAGAGTTGAGCGACCTCGGCGGGCGTGAGCAGGCGCTCAGGCTCCGAGGGCTTGTCGTTGGGCACGGTCACCAGGTCCCCCGATCGGTTGATGTCCCAGCCGCAGCCTACCGGGATTCGCCCGATTTGCCCCGGAAGCGGTGGATTTGCGGGTCTCACCCCCCGGTTTGCCGACTCCCCGTCCCCCCAGGATGCTGGGGCCATGACCGATGTCGTCGACCGCGGGGGCGCCTGGGCCGTGGTGGGGGCCGGACCCCATGGCCTGTCCGCCCTGAAGAACCTGCTCGAACTCGGCCTGGACGCCGATGGCTTCGAGCGCGATACCGACCTCGGCGGCAACTGGAACTTCCACGCCGAGAACTCGCGTGTGTATGAGTCGACGCACCTCATCTCCACCAAGCCCTTCACCCAGTTCCCCGACTTCCCGATGCCCGACGCCTACCCGGACTACCCCTCGCACTGGCAGGTGCACCGCTACTTCCGCTCCTACGCCGAGCACTTCGGCCTCTTCGAGCACCTGCATTTCAACTCCGAGGTCGTGAGCGTCACTCCGGCTCCGGGTGAGCGCTGGGATGTCACGGTGCTCGACCGCGAGTCAGGTGTCGAGACCACGCGCCAGTACGCCGGTGTCGTGATCGCCAACGGTCACAACTGGTGGCCCAAGATCCCGCAGTATCCGGGCCAGGACACCTTCACCGGTGAGATCAAGCACTCCGCGGACTACAAGAGCGCCGATGTCGTGCGCGGCAAGCGCGTGCTCGTCGTCGGCGCGGGCAACACCGGCTGCGATGTGGCCGTGGAGAGCGCGCAGAACGCCAAGGAGACCTACCACTCCACGCGCCGCGGCTACTACTACAACCCCAAGTACGCCTTCGGTCGTCCCTCGGACCAGACCGCCGACCTCCTGCTGGCCCTGCGCCTGCCCCTCGCCCTGCGCCGCGTGATGTTCAAGTCGGTGCTGCGCCTCACCGTCGGTGACTTCGAGAAGTTCGGCCTGCGCAAGCCCGACCATGAGTTCTTCGAGACGCACCCCATCGTCAACCAGCAGCTCGTCTACTACGTCGGCCACGGTGACATCCAGCCCAAGCCCGACATCGATCGCTTCGACGGTTCCACCGTGCACTTCGAGGACGGCACGTCGGCGGAGATCGATGTCGTCGTCTTCTGCACCGGTTATCTCGCGCACTTCCCCTTCCTCGACGACTCCTTCCTCAATCCCGACGGCGATCATCCCGTGCTCGCGCGCCAGATCTTCACGCCTGCGACGCCGACCCTTGCCGTGTCCGGGCTAATCCAGCCCGACAGCGGTCAGTGGACCATCGCGCACTGGCAGGGCATGCTCATCGCGACGTACGCCGCCCTGCGCGCACAGGATCCGGCTGCCGCGCAGCGCTTCTACGACGCCATCGTGAGCGAGACGGGCGTGCGCTTCACCGGTGGTGCGGAATACAAGGACTCCACGCGCCACTACTACGAGATCGCCCACCAGGAGTACCTGCGCGCGATCGAGCGCGATCTGCAGCGCCTGGAGAGCATGGCTCCACTGGCGGCCGCGCGATGAGCAAGCTGCGCCGCCCCTCCAAGGTGATGCGCATGTGGGACTGGTCCGTGCCGCCCACGAGCGCGCACCGCGAGGTGCTGTCCATCGTGCCCGAGGGCTGGATCGACGAGCCGCGTGCCACCCGCAAGCCGCCGATCCTCTTCGTGCATGGCCTCGCGCACGGTGCCTGGTGCTGGCGTGAGCATTGGATGGCCGCGGCCGCCGAGCGTGGCTTCCCGGTCTACGCCGTGTCCCTGCGCGGGCACGGCGACTCCGGTGGCCGCAAGCGTCTCGGCCGCACGCTCCTGCGCCACTACGTGCACGACGTCATGCAGACGATCACCGAGCTGCCGCAGCAGCCGGTGCTCGTCGGCCATTCGATGGGCGCACTCGTCTCGCAGCTCGTCGCCGACCGCTATCAGCCGCGTGGCCTCGCGCTGCTCACGCCCGCGCCGATCCAGGGCGCGGCGTACGAGCTGCCCAAGCTCATCCGCAAGCGCCCGCTCGACGCCCTCAAGGTCGTCGCCGGCGGCACGCTCCCGCTGCGCTCCGAGCAGCTGTTCACCGGCCTCGATGAGACCACCGCCGCGCGCTACGTCGATCGGCTCGGACGCGAGTCGCCGTGGGCGCAGTACGAGTTGCTCATCCCGCATCGCATCGGCCCTGTGCGCTGCCCTGTGCTCGTCGTGGGCACGCCCGATGATCGCGTCG
>JBIIDD010000254.1:0-3030 GCA_044238565.1 Candidatus Nanopelagicales bacterium | reverse complement strand
CCGACGTACCACTGTGAGCGCACCCATGCGCCGCCGATGAGCGCGATGGCGATGATGCCGATGAGTATCGCCGCACCGATGCCCAGCGCCCAGGCGGTGAGGCGACGCCGCCGCGACCACGGCTGGGTCGCGGGCCGAGGCGCACCGGCATCGATCATGGGCAGTTCGGAGGTCGGTGGTCCACTGTCGATGACGGGCGGGCGATCCGGGGCATTGGGGTCGACCTGGGCGTCATCGGGGAAGTGCACCCGCGGCAGACGCGCGCGCACGCGTGGCTCGCCTGCCGCACCGACGACCACGGGCAGTGCTGATGCATCCTGGCCCTCGATGACATGGGCGACGACGACCGTGACGTTGTCCGGGGCCCCACGCTGGAGTGCCAGGTCGACGAGTTCGGTGACGCACACGGTGGGTTCGCGCGACCCCAGGATGCGTGCGATCTCGTCGGTCGAGACGACACCGTGGAGTCCATCGCTGCACAGCAGGTAGCGATCACCCAGACGCGCCTCTCGCACGGAGAGATCCGGCTCCGCGACCTGAACGCCGTCAAGGGCGCGCATGAGGAGATTGCGGCGCGGATGCGTGTGCGCCTCCTCCTCGGTGATGCGACCAGCGTCGACAAGAGTCTGGACGTAGGTGTGATCGTGAGTGACCTGGCTGAGCTCCCCATCACGGAGGAGGTAGGCGCGTGAATCGCCGACGTGGACGATGGCGATGCGTGCGCTGTCGCCGTCCGCTAGCCAGTAGAGCCCCGTCACGGTCGTGCCCATGCCGGCCAGTTCAGGACTGTCCGCGACGACGAGCCCGATCGTCGTACCAGCGCTCTCGACGGCCTCCGCAAGGCGTGTAAGGGCCTCGCCCTGCCCTAGGTCCTCATCGGCCATGTCGGCGAGGGTGGCGACCGCGGTGGCGCTGGCCAATTCGCCGCCCGCATGGCCGCCCATGCCGTCGGCGACGATGAGCAGCCGTGGCGCGGCGTAGCCCGAATCCTCGTTGCCTTGGCGCACCTGGCCGACATCGGAGCGCGCGGCGTAACGGAGTGCGAGCGCCACGGTCACCTCTGCAGTTGCAGGGTCGTGCGCCCGATGCGAAGCGGGACGCCGGGAGGCAGGACTGTCGGTGAGGTGATGCGCGTGCGATCGATCCAGGTGCCGTTGGTCGAGCCGAGATCCTCGACGATCCAGCCGTCATCACCCGGATAGAGGCGAGCGTGACGGCTCGAGGCGTAGTCGTCGTCGATGACGAGGGTCGAGTCGGGGGCCCGGCCGAGCGTGACCTGTGCGGTGCCGAGCGGAATGACCGTCTGCGCGAGTGGGCCTTCGACGACGACGAGTGACGGTCCCGCCTTGGCGTGCTTCGATGCCTTGGGCTGCCTGGGAGGCTTCGATGGCTTGGGCGCCTTGGCTGGCTTAGGAGGCCGCGTACTGGTGCGGGTGGGGCCCGGCCGTGCTTCGCGCGGCTGCATGAGATCGCGGCGGAGGGCGATGACCGTGATGATGATGAAGAGCCAGAGGGCCCCGAGAAACGCCAACCTCAGCAGCGTGAGGGCGAACTCGGTCACGGCGTCAGCCTGTCCGGTAGGTGATCGACGTCGCGCCGATGAGGATGACGGATCCGTCGACCAGGGCTGCCTGCCCCACGCGCGTGCCGTCGATCATCGTGCCGTTGGTCGAGCCGAGATCGCGCGCGATGGCCGGGGTGCCCAGGACGACCTCGCAGTGGCTTCGCGAGACACCGGGATCCTCGATGCGGATATCTGCTTCGTTGCCGCGGCCCAGTCGCGTGACGGCGCGCACGAGTGGGTACGCCGTGCCACCGATCTCGAGGTAGGGCTGACCCGGGAGGGCGTCGGCGACAGCGGCGGAGACGACAGCCGCACGGGCCTCGGAGTGGACGCGGAAGATACCGGTGTCGAGGTCATCGTCGAGTGCGAGCCGGACCTCGGCGGGACCCAGGAGGGCGTAGCCCTGCTCGGCGGCGTATTCCGTGACGACGGTGGCGAGCTCGCTCTGGAGCGCGTCGCGGTAGACGCTCAGGCGCTCGTCGTCGTGTGGCGACAGATCGATGGTGAAGACGTTGGGAGTCACGGTGCGACCACGCGCGACGATCGCTGCCCGGTCGTCCATCTCCTTCTGGAGGGCGGCGGCGAGCTCGACGGGCTGGACCTCCGACTTGAAGGCCTTGGCGAAGGCGCCGTTGACGATGCGGTCGAGGCGGTCTTCGAAGCGATCCAGGAGGCCCACCCAGGAATGGTACGGCTCCGGCTAGCGCGAACCCCAGAAGCGGGGGATGAAGCTGCTCACGTGGTCGGCGTAGTCGAACCACGCCACGCCGTGCTTCTCGGCGAGGAGGCGGTCCTCCCAGAAGGCCTTGGCGTAGAAGAAGGCGATGAGGGCCACCCAGAGGATGACCTGCCAGATGGACCCCACGGCGAGGGTGAAGCCCAGTGCCGCCACGAGGATGCCGGAGTAGATGGGGTGGCGGATGAGGGCGTAGATGCCGCCCGTGCGCAGGGCGGCACTCTGCTGCGGCACGGGGGTCGGCGTGAGCGCTGCCCCCAGGCTCAGCAGCGCGATGATCGCGATGGCGAGCCCGCCGATCATGAGGATGATGCCGAGGACGTCGAGGAAGTCTGGCGGCGCGAAGAGACTGCGCCGCTTGGGCAGGAGGACGAAGAGGATCAGGAGGAGTCCCTGCACCGTGACGAGCACCCACCCGATGCGACGCGTGCGCAGGTCAGAGGCAGCTGCGGCGCGGGCCTCATCAGGCGGCATCGCCACGCGCTCTTCGTCCGCACCGGGGGTCACGTTGATCATTGTGACTCACGTGTCTGACGCTGACCCGTTGCGGTGGGCGAATCCCAGACCTCTTCCCAGACTCATTCCCCTTATGTGGGGCTAGGTCCGGTGGGTGTCGCGGGCCTGCTCGAGTGTGCGGGCGTGCAGGTCCTGGTTGTCCGGATCTGCCAATCGGGGATCGTCGACGGGGTGCCCCGCGAGCACCGCGTCCAGATAGCGCCGGTCGGCGTCG
>JBIIDD010000253.1:0-3066 GCA_044238565.1 Candidatus Nanopelagicales bacterium | reverse complement strand
GCTGGTGGTCGAAGCCCAGGCTGGCAAGGCACCTGTGCAGAGACTTGCGGATCGGATCTCGGCGGTCTTCGTGCCGGTCGTCATCGCCATCTCGCTGGTGACACTGGCGGCGTGGTGGTTGGTGACGGGCGACGTGGAGGCAGCCTTCACTGCCGCCGTCGCGGTGCTCATCATTGCCTGCCCCTGCGCGCTCGGCCTGGCGACGCCGACGGCGATCCTCGTCGGCACAGGACGCGGCGCGCAGTTGGGGATTCTCATCCGCGGACCCGAGGTCCTCGAAGACACGCGCCGCGCATCGGTCATCGTGCTCGACAAGACCGGCACCGTGACGACCGGGCGAATGGCACTGCGCGACGTCCTCGTCGCGGAAGGCGAGGATCCGGTGGTCGTCGGCAGCCTCGCCGCGGCGGTGGAGCGCAACAGCGAACACCCGGTCGCGCGGGCGATCGCGGGGGGTCTCGACATCGAGGCCGCGACGGACTTCGCGAACCACCGTGGCCTCGGCGTCACGGGACTGGTCGGCGATGTCGCCGTCGCGGTCGGTCGCCCCGCCTGGGTGGCCGACATGGTGGGAGCACCGTCGGTGCCCGCTTCCTTGGTGGCCGCTATGGATGCTGCAGAAGGAGAGGGGTCCACCGTCGTCGCGGTCGGCTGGCAGGGTGCGGTCCGCGGGGCGCTCATGATCGCTGACGCGATCCGCCCGTCGAGTGCGCGCGCGATCACGCTCCTGCGCGAGCTGGGCCTGCGACCTGTGCTGCTCACGGGTGACAACTCACGATCGGCACACGCTGTCGCGAGTGAGGTCGGCATCAACGAGGTATTTGCGGAGGTCCTGCCCGAGGACAAGGTCGCTGTCGTGCGCGAGTTGCAGGCGACGGGTGCCTCGGTCGCGATGACAGGCGATGGCGTCAATGACGCAGCAGCCCTGGCCCAGGCCGATCTCGGCATCGCCATGGGTGCGGGGACCGATGCTGCCATCGAGGCGAGCGACATCACCCTTGTGCGCTCCGACCTGCTCTCGGCAGTCGATGCCATCAGGCTCTCGCGTCGCACCTTGCGCACGATCAAGGGCAATCTCTTCTGGGCGTTTGCCTACAACGTCGCGATGATCCCGCTGGCGGCCGTCGGCCTGCTCAGCCCGCTCTTCGCGGGTGCCGCGATGGCCTTCTCCTCGGTCTTCGTCGTCGCTAACAGCCTCCTCTTGCGTCGCTTCCGTCCCACGGCCTGACGCCCGGCTGTGCCCTTGCTCACAAAGCTGACCGTGTAAGGGTTTTCACGGTTTTCGGAGCCTTGCAGGAACGGCAGGATGTCGACATGCCGCTTCGGCGGCTCTCGGACAACGGCGTTCGACCGAAGGGACTCCCATGACTATCCGTGGCCTGGAGAATCCGCCCACCCGCAACAAGAAGCTGCTCGAGTGGGTCGAGGAGGTCGCGGAGCTCACGCAGCCCGACGAGATCATCTGGTGCGATGGCTCCGACGCTGAGTGGGAGCGCCTCACCGCGCAGATGGTCGATGGCGGCACCTTCATCCGCCTCAATCCGGAGCTGCGCCCCAACTCGTTCCTCGCCCGCTCCGACCCCAGCGATGTCGCGCGTGTCGAGAGTCGCACCTACATCTGCTCGCACTACGAGGCGGATGCCGGTCCCACCAACAACTGGATGGACCCGGCCGAGATGAAGGGGATCCTCGGCGGCCTCTTCGCCGGCTCGATGCGTGGGCGCCCGATGTACGTCGTCCCCTTCTCCATGGGTCCGCTCGGCTCGCACATCGCGCAGCTCGGCGTCGAACTCACCGACTCGCCGTACGTCGTCGTCAACATGAAGATCATGACCCGCATGGGGGCTGCAGCCCTCGACGAGATCGGCGAGCGCGGTGACTTCGTCCCCGCCGTGCATTCGGTGGGCTACCCGCTGGTCGACGCCCAGGGCAACGCTCGTCCTGACGTCTCCTGGCCGTGCAATGAGACGAAGTACATCACCCACTTCCCCGAGACCCGTGAGATCTGGTCCTACGGCTCGGGCTACGGCGGCAACGCCCTGCTGGGCAAGAAGTGCTTCGCCCTGCGCATCGCCTCGGCTATGGCGCGCGATGAGGGCTGGATGGCCGAGCACATGCTCGTGCTCAAGCTCACCGCTCCCTCGGGCGACATCCGCTACATCACCGCTGCCTTCCCCTCGGCATGCGGCAAGACCAACCTCGCCATGCTGGAGCCGGCGGTCCCCGGCTGGACAGTCGAGACCGTCGGTGACGACATCGCCTGGATGCGCTTCGGCAAGGACGGACGCCTCTACGCGATCAACCCCGAGGCCGGATTCTTCGGCGTCGCTCCCGGCACCGGCATGCACACCAATGCCAACGCCGTGAAGTCCCTCTACGCCAACTGCATCTTCACCAACGTCGCGCTCACCGATGACGGCGATGTGTGGTGGGAGGGCCTGACCGACGAGCCGCCCGCGCACCTCATCGACTGGAAGGGCCAGGACTGGACCCCTTCGGCCGGTCGCCCCTCCTCGCACCCCAATGCGCGCTTCACGGCTCCGGCGGGCCAGTGCCCCTCCATCGCCCCCAATTGGGAGGACCCGGAGGGCGTGCCGATCGACGCGATCCTCTTCGGCGGTCGCCGCGCGACCAACGTGCCGCTTGTGACGGAGTCGTTCGACTGGGAGCACGGCGTCTTCATGGGCTCGACGGTGTCCTCGGAGCAGACCGCTGCCGCGGAGGGAAGTGTCGGCTCCCTGCGCCGCGACCCCTTCGCCATGCTGCCCTTCTGCGGCTACAACATGGCGGACTACTGGGCGCACTGGCTCAAGATCGGTCAGTTCACCTCGCCGGAGAAACTGCCGAAGATCTATCAGGTCAACTGGTTCCGCAAGGACAAGGACGGCAACTACATCTGGCCCGGCTTCGGAGACAACTCGCGCGTCCTCGAGTGGATTGTGCGCCGTGTCGAGGGCAAGGCCGACGCTGTCGATACGTCCGTGGGCCGCATCCCCGCGGAAGGGGAACTCAACCTCGATGGGCTCGACATCCCTGCTGCGCAGATGGACGAACTCTTCGCGGTCA
>JBIIDD010000252.1:0-3068 GCA_044238565.1 Candidatus Nanopelagicales bacterium | reverse complement strand
TCGGGGGCATCACGCGCACCCTCACCTGCCCCGTCGTCCACCTGTGACGGCACGGGCCCGCCATGACCTCGCGCGTCGTTCCCGTGCTCGTGCTCGCGACGAGTGCACTGCTCGCCGCATGCGGCCGGCAGGTCGCCGTGCCCGCGCCCGACGCCCCTGCGCAGGTGTGCGACTCGGTCACCCTCCCCACCACGGTCTCGGGTGCCGGCCTTCGACCCACCCTCGAGCAGGGCACGGCCGCCTGGGGTGAACCCCCCATCACCTACCGCTGCGGCGTGGGTCGACCGGCTGCGCTCGCACCGACGTCTCAACTCCTCGATGTCCTCGGCATCGGCTGGCTGCCGGTCGAGGGCGTCGGCGGCACGGGCTTCATCGCGGTCACGTGGCCAACGCAAGGTGAGCCGGTCTACGTCGAGGTGCTGGTGCCCGAGGAGTACGCCGCCCCCGCGGACGTGCTCATCGACATCTCCGCCGCACTCGGAGCACCGGAGCAGCAGGGCAGTTAGCGCAGCCCCGTGCCCCGCCGCAGCGCGTCGGCGATGAGCAGGTCGAGCACCGCGGCGTAGTCGATGCCACTGGCCGCGCACATGCGCGGGAAGAGCGAGATGGGCGTGAAGCCCGGCATGGTGTTGACCTCGTTGACGAGCACGGCGTCGGGGCGCACGAAGAAGTCGACGCGCGCGAGTCCCTCGCAGTCGAGGGCCTCGAATGCCGCGACGGCGAGGCGGCGCACCTCATCCTCGACATCCGCTGGAAGGCTTGCCGGCACCACCAGCTCGGCAGCATCGTCGAGGTACTTCGCCTCGAAGTCGTAGAACTCGTGTCCGCCGCCCACGATGATCTCCGCGCATCGTGTGGCCCGCGGGCGCCCTGTCTCGTCGACGATCACCGCGCACTCGATCTCGCGGGCGTCGTCGACGGCCGCCTCGACGATGAGCCGCGGATCCCACGACCTGGCGTCGGCGATGGCGGCGTCGAGCTGAGCAGGGTCGCTCACCTTGGCGATGCCGACCGAGGAGCCCGCACGGGCGGGCTTGACGAAGACCGGGTAGCCCAGCGCGGCGATGCGCGCACGGACGGCCGCCGGGTCGTGCTCCCACTGCTCCGGCGTCACCACGGTGCTCGGCCCGACGGGCAGGCCGGCCGAGGCGAGCAGGGCTTTCATGTGCCCCTTGTCCATCGCCGCGGCCGAGGCGAAGACACCGGATCCGACGTAGGGAATCCCCGCCATCTCGAGCAGTCCCTGCACCGTGCCGTCCTCACCCCAGGGCCCGTGCAGCACGGGGAAGACGACATCCACTCCTCGGATCGCATCCGGGGCGTTGACGCCCGTGACCGGCTCGGGCAGCAGCACCGCCGACTCACCGGTGTCCGCAACGGCGGGCAACTCCCCCGGCTCAGCCGCGGAGATCGCCGCCGGGTCAGGGTCCACGCGCACCCATCGGCCATCGGGGCGGATGCCCACGGCCGTGACGTCGTAACGCGAGGGGTCGAGGGCCCGCAGGACTCCCGCGGCACTCAGGCAGGAGATGGAGTGCTCGCTGCTGCGACCCCCGAAGAGCACGAGGACGCGTACGCGCTGGGGCCCGGCCACGCCCGAGACGTTAGTGCCCGGCCTGCGCGTTAGGGTCGGCGCCATGCCGGAGCAGCCCGAGTCGCCGCCCACCCCGGAGAGTTGGACCGTCGACACGCAACTGGTGCATGCCGGTCGCCCCCCGGCCGAGCCGGGCAATCCGGTCAACTACCCCGTTGAGTTGTCCTCCACCTATCACGCCGGTGGCGACGTGGAGTACGCCCGCGACGGCACGCTCGGCATGCGCTCACTCGAGGAAGCGGTGGGTCCGCTCGAAGGAGGCGAGGCCGTGGCCTTCGCCTCGGGCATGGCGGCGGCCAACGCGATCCTGGACCTGCTGCCCGCAGGAGCCACCGTCGTCGCAGCGGAGTTCACCTACACCGGCGTCGCCGTGCGCCTGCGCGAACTCGCCGCACGCGGCACCATCACACTGCGCCGCGTCGACATCGCCGACACAGCCGCCGTCATCGAAGCGATCGATGGTGCCGATGCCGTCTGGATCGAGTCACCCACCAATCCCATGATGGAGGTCGCCGACATCCCGGCGATCAGCGCGGCCGCGCACGCAGCCGGTGCACTTGTCGTGTGCGACAACACCTTCGCCACCCCGCTGGGGCAGCGTCCGCTCGCCATGGGCGCAGATGTGGTGCTGCACAGCGCGACCAAGGCCATGGGCGGACACTCCGACTGCCTCCTGGGCCTCGCGGTCACCCCCGATGCCGAGCGAGCGAACGCCCTGCGCCTGCGCCGCACCCTGCTGGGCGGCGCCCCAGGCGCCCTGGAGTGCTATCTCGTGCTGCGGGGACTGCGCACCCTGTCCCTACGCCGCGCCCGCTCCCAGGCCAGTGCGCAGGTCATCGCCGAACGCCTCGCCGAGCATCCCGCGGTCGAGCGCGTGCGCTACCCCGGGCTCCCGAGCGACCCCGGGCATGACCTGTGCGCACGGCTCATGTCGGGACCGGGCTTCATGATGAGCATCGAGCTCGCCGGTGGCGGGGCGGCGGCACAGGCCGTCGCGGAGTCCACGCGGCTGTGGGTGCATGCCACCAGCCTCGGCGGTGTCGAGTCGCTCATCGAGAGGCGGCGGCGCTGGCCTGCGGAAAACCCACTCGTGCCCGAGAGCCTGCTGCGCCTGTCGGTCGGCATCGAGGATCCCGAGGACCTCTGGGCCGATCTCTCCCGCGCCCTCGGCACGCGCTAGAGCCCGCTAGGTCAGGCGCGTCTCGGCCTTCGGGGACCGCGACATGAACGCCGCGAGCATCTCCTGGGGCTTCATGTCGTGATGCACGATCTGCACCACCTGCTCGGTGATGGGCATCTCCACGCCGTGGCGCGTGGCCAGGTCGAGAATCGACTGGCAGCTCTTGACGCCCTCGCACGTCTGCTTGGTCGCCGCGATCGTCTCATCGACCGTGAGACCCGAGCCGAGGTTGACGCCGAAGGTGCGATTGCGCGAGAGGGGTGACTGGCAGGTCGCGATGAGATCACCCACACC
>JBIIDD010000251.1:0-3085 GCA_044238565.1 Candidatus Nanopelagicales bacterium | reverse complement strand
CGACGACCGGGATGCCCTCGCGGCGGATATAGCGCCAGACGTCGAGCTCGGTCCAGTTGGAGATGGGGAAGACGCGCATGGTCTGGCCCTCGTTCAGTGACGTATTGGGCGTGCGCCAGAACTCCGGACGCTGCTTGCGTGGATCCCAGCGGTGACCGGGCTCGCGAAGGCTGAAGATGCGCTCCTTCGAGCGGCTGCGCTCCTCATCACGCCGACCTCCCCCGATCGCGGCATCGAAGGCACCGTCGTCGAGTGACTTGAGGAGCGGCACGGTGCGCATGATGCGGGTGTACTCCTGAACGCCATGCGACATCGGCGTCACTCCGTCGCGCACACCTTCCTCGTTGATGCCGACGATGAGGGTGGCGCCCAGCTCGGCCACCATGCGACCACGGTGCTCGATCATCTCGCGGAACTCCCAGGTGCTGTCGATATGCAGCAGCGGGAAGGGGATCGGCCCCGGATGGAAGGCCTTGCGCGCGAGGTGCAGGAGCACCGAGGAGTCCTTGCCGATCGAATACATGAGGACCGGGCGCCGGAAGGCCCCCGCTGTCTCGCGCATGACCCAGATGGCTTCTGCCTCGAGGGCATCGAGGACGGCATCGGAACCAGCGGGGATCGGTCGTGCGGACGCGGTGGTCACAGGGCCTCCTGATCGAGTTGACAAGAACAATAATACCGGTAATTTATTTCCTATGACGCACCCCTCCCCCACCCCCACTGTGACAGTCCTGCCCGGTGACGGCATCGGCCCCGAGGTCGTCCGCGCCACCATTCAACTCGCCGACGCCGCCGGCGCCCAGGTCGACTGGGAGTACGCCGATGCCGGTGCCGAGGTGTTTCGTCGCGGCGTAGCCAGCGGCGTGCCCGAGGAGACCATCGCATCCATCGATCGCAACCGCACCGTGCTCAAGGGACCCCTCGAGACTCCCATCGGCTTCGGTGAGAAGAGCGCCAATGTCACACTGCGCAAGCTCTTCGAGACCTACGCCAACATCCGGCCCGTGCGCGAGTTGCCCGGCGTACCCACTCCCTACTCCGGTCGCGGCATCGACCTCGTCGTCGTTCGTGAGAACGTCGAGGATCTCTACGCCGGTATCGAGCACATGCAGACCCCTGATGTCGCGCAGTGCCTGAAGATCATCTCCCGGCTCGGCAGCAGGCGCGTCGCGATCACCGGGCTCGAGCTCGCACGTGCCGAGGGCCGGACGAAGGTTGCGGTCGCTACCAAATCCAACATCATGAAGATGACCGAGGGGATGCTCCAGCGCGAGTTCGCGGAAGCGGCAAAGGACTACCCCGAGCTGGAGACCTGGCACGTCATCATCGACAACTGCGCCCACCAGCTCGTCAAGGCCCCCGAGCAGTTCGAGGTCATCGTCACCACCAACATGAACGGCGACATCATCAGCGATCTCACCAGTGCGCTCGTCGGAGGGCTCGGCTTCGCGCCCTCCGCCAACCTCGGCTCCGAGGTCGCGATCTTCGAGGCCGTCCACGGGTCCGCTCCGAAGTACGCCGGCAAGGATGTCGCCAATCCGACCGCGGTGGCACTATCCGCCGTGATGATGCTGCGGCACCTGGGGCAGTTCGAGGCCGCCGACACGATGGAGCAGGCGATCTACCGCACGCTCGAGGACGACATCCACACCCAGGACGTCAAGGTCGGCACCCCGGTCGGTACGGCGGCGTACGTCGACGCGGTCCTCGAGCGCATGGGGCAACGCTCGTCGCTGGCTTCGCGCCCACACCGGCCCATCAACCTGCCGGATATCACCCGCGAGCAGGCCCGCTCGCACCCCGGGTCACGAACCAAGGCGGGGGTCGACATCTTCATCGAGTCCGAACTCGAACCGACGCAGATCGCCGAGCGCCTCAAGCGAGCCACCGCCGGCACGCCCTACACGCTCAAGATGATCTCCAATCGCGGCACCGTCGTCTGGCCGTCGACCGGCGGATCCACCGGGTGCATCGACCACTTCCGTTGCCGATTCATCATCTCGGACCAGGCTTCCTGGAACCCGGAGTCGGTCCTCGGCCTGCTGCAGCGCGTGGGCACGGACTTCCGATGGATGCACGTGGAGAAGCTCGAGGTCGTGGACGGCGAGCCCATGTACACCCGGGCCCAGGGGGAGAACTAGCGCGTCGATGGGCGGTGAGCAGACCCGAATGGGGCACCATGGCGCGGTGGCCAGCCCTCAGCCGAGCGCGCGTCCCTGGACTCTGCTCACGAGCCACGGGCGGGTGCTGTTGATCATCGCGCAGGAGCCCGACCTGCGGCTGCGCGACATCGCCGAGCGCGCGGGAATCACCGAGCGCTCGGCGCAGGGCATCGTCAGCGACCTCGAGCACGAGGGCTACATCGAGCGCGAGCGAGTGGGCCGACGCAACGCCTACCGACTCCACCCCGAGATGCCCTTCCGGCATCCGGCGGAGTCGGGGCACACCGTGGGTGAACTCCTCGGACTCTTCACCGACCTACGGCCGCGCCGTACGTCGGCCTAGTCGTTGCCCGATTCCATTGCGGCCCGGTCGAGCAACTCCTCGTCATCGCTCCCGGCCTCCGATGCCGCGATGGCGTCTGCACCGCCGGCATCGAGACGACCCACGAGCTCGACGTGACCAGCCCCGAGCTGACCCTGCTCGGCATACATCTCGAGCTTGGCGCGGGTGTCGGCGATGTCCAGGTTGCGCATGGTGAGTTGGCCGATGCGGTCCGTGGGGCCGAATGCCGCCTCCTCGACGCGCTCCATCGACAACCGATCCGGGTGGTAGCTCAGGTGCGGACCGCGCGTATCGAGGATCGAGTAGTCGTCTCCGCGACGAAGTCGCAGGGTGACCTCGCCGGTGACCGCTGACGCCACCCACTTCTGCAGCGACTCGCGCAGCATGAGGGCCTGCGGGTCGAGCCAGCGACCTTCGTAGAGCAGGCGCCCGAGTCGGCGCCCCTCCGCGTGATAGTTGGCGAGGGTGTCCTCGTTGTGGATCGCGCTCAGCAGGCGCTCGTAGGCGATGAAGAGCAGGGCCATCCCCGGGGCCTCGTAGATGCCGCGGCTCTTGGCCTCGATGATGCGGTTCTCGATCT
>JBIIDD010000012.1:0-11066 GCA_044238565.1 Candidatus Nanopelagicales bacterium | reverse complement strand
CCGTTGCCGCGGAGCAGGCCGCCATTCCCACCGTTTCCGCCGGTACCGCCCGCGGCACCGTTGCCGCCATTGCCGCCATCGCCGAAGCGGCCGGCGCGGCCACCATCACCGCCGTTGCCGCCGATCGCACCCGCGTTGCCGCCATCGCCGGCTGAGCCGCCGTACCAGCCGGCGTTGCCGCCATCACCACCGTTATAGCCGTCGCCGCCATGGCCGCGGAGTGCGCCGCCGTCTCCGCCGTCACAGACCTCCTCGGCGCTGCAGGTCTCACCCGTGAAGGAGAAGCCATTGCCCACGAGGAGGCCAGCATCAGGCTTGCCTGCCGTGCCGTCGCGGAAGAGCACATCGCTGCACTCGGCGGACTTGCTCCGGATGCGCTCAATCGCTTCGTTGACTCCACGCGCTCGCGCCGAGCCCGGCTTGGACACCGACTTGATGAGTGGACGCGCCATGTCCATCGCGTGCTCGACACACGCCGCCTTGCTCTGAGCCGCGTCGGTGTCGACAGCGGCAACTGCCGGAGCGGCAGTGAGCGCAGCACCCGCGAGAGCAGAGGCTCCGAGCGCGGCCGCCAGGCCCCGCCTACGCGTAGAAGACATGATGGGATCCTTCCCGTGGTGGTGGCCCGATCAGCTGAGCCGACACGCTACACGGGGAAGCAGGGCGAAGTGAGGTCGAAAGGGAAGGGGATGCGACGTGGATTCTGATCCCCTCGGCGACATCGTCTCCCGCCAATACGAGAGATGGGTCTACCCGGCTCCCATCCAGGATCTCGACGCGTGGCTGCAGGGCAGTTGGCAGTGGTTCGATCCCAGCCACGCTCATCGACTCCTGTGGCCGGACCGCGACTACCCGACCGGCATGGACATCCTCGTCGCCGGCTGCGGCACGAACCAGGCAGCGGTGATCGCCTACACCAATCCATCCGCACAGGTCGTCGCGATCGACGTGAGCAGTGCGTCTCTCGATCACCATCGCTGGCTCAAGGACAGATACAGCCTCGCCAACCTCGAGCTGCATCAACTGCCCATCGAGCAGGTGGCCTCACTCCATCGCGACTTCGACCTCATCATCACGACCGGTGTCCTCCACCACATGGCTGATCCCGGCGCCGGCATGCGTGCGCTCGCCGAGCGCCTCCGCCCCGACGGCGTCCTCGCGGTCATGCTCTACGCCAATTACGGCCGCATCGGAGTCCAGCTCATGCAGTCCGTCTTCGCGGATATGGGTCTGCGTCAGGACGAGGCATCACTTGCGGTGGTACGCGATGCCCTCGGTCAGCTCAGCCCTATGCACCCGCTGGCCAGCTACCTCCAGCTCGCACCCGACCTCGGCGACGATGCCGGCCTGGTCGACACCTTCCTACATGGTCGCGAGCAGGCGTACACGATCGACGAATGCCGCGCACTGGTCGAGTCGACTGGGCTCGTCTTCCAAGACGTCTTCCTCAAGTCCTCCTACTACGCGCCACTGTCCTCCACGAATTCCTTCTTCTCGGCCGTCTCGGACATGCCGCGCGAGCAGCAGTGGTCAGTCATGCAGCGGATCAATGCGAGCAACGCCTGCCACTACTTCCTCGCATGCCGCCCCGACAGGGATCCGGCGTCCTACGCCATCGAGTTCGACTCGGGTGATCCCCTGCGCTACGTGCCGATCTTCCGCAAGGGATGCGGCCTGCGCGGGAATGCCATCCATCGGTACGACTGGGAGCGCGAGCTCACACCGCTGCAGGCGGCACTCATCGAGCAGGTGGACGGCTATCGCAGCATCAGCGAGATCGTGGACGTCGCAATCGGCAGCGGAGTGCTCGCACGCGCAGACCGTGCCGAGGTCGCGGCCGTCAGCCTGGAGACCTTCAGATCCCTGTGGCAGCAGGACTTCCTCGCCATGGGCATCCACTCGGCTGGATAGGCGACGTCCGGCCTGGGCCGAGCTCGGGACCCTGGCCTGGGTCGGCGGACCGGATTCCGGCGCGAGCAGGACGCTGCAACTTCGAGCCCCGTGAGTTACCCGAATACTCGGCCCCATTCCATGACGCGCGTCCATACTCTGTGGCGCGACGGGAGGCTCCATGAAGGTGTCGACATGGTGGCGATGGGCCTCGCTCATGCAGCGCCGAGCCTGGTGGGTCATCGGGGCCTGGGTGGCCCTGCTCGTTGCCCTGACCGTCGGCGCGAATGCCGTGGGCAGCGACTACCGCATCGAGGGCGGTCTCGATAACTCCGCGGCCCAGGTCGCTGCGGCCAAGGTCACCGCCGGCGCGGAGTACCAGGACACCATCGCCGTGGTCTGGCAGGGCCCGGAGTCCGATGCGGGCAAGGTCGACGAGGTCCTCACCCGGGTCGCGCAGATCCCCGGCGTGAAGGAGGTCGGTCCCGCCATCCTCATCTCCAGCGAGGACGGCATGACCCACGGCACGAGCATCACGCTCGCCGGAGGTGCTTTCGATCTTCCCGAGGGGAGCCTGGATCAGATCATCTCGATCGTCGAGTCCGCTCCGGTCCCCGCCGGACTCATCGGCGACAGCGTGCGCGCCGCGAGCGCGTCTTCGCAGACGCTCGCCGAGATCCTCGGCTTCATCGCCGCAGGCATCATCCTGATACTCGCCTTCGGATCACTGCTGGCTGCCGGACTTCCACTCGTGACAGCCTTCTTCGCCCTGATCGCCGCCTTCGCCCTGACGACGTTCGCCAGCCACATCACGTCGATACCGCCGTTCGCCAGCGCGCTCGTCTCGCTCATCACGATCGGTGTCGGGATCGACTACGCGATGTTCATCGTGGCGCGCCACCGTTCGGGCCTGATCTCAGGCAAGTCCGTCCACGACTCCGTCAACGACGCCTTCGACACCTCCGGGCGGGCTGTCGTCTTCGCCGGCATCGCGGTGATCCTGTGCCTCGGTGCCCTGCTCATCCTCGGGATCCCTTTCATCAGCGGGATCGCCGTCGCCATCGCGATTGGTGTCGCCATCTCGGTCATCGCCACCTGGACCCTGCTCCCGGCGTTCCTCGGACTCATCGGCAACCGCGTGCTGTCGCGCAAGGTCCGCGAGGGTCGCGCTTCGCAGGGTCGCGGCTGGGAGCGATGGGCCCTGCTCGTCGAGCGGCACTCGGTCATCGCCATCGTCGGCACGCTGCTGCTCCTCGGAGTGTTCGCAGCTCCCGCGCTCGGCATTCGACTCGGCTACGCGGATGCAGGCACCGATCAGCCCGGCAGCGTTACCCGGGTCGGCTACGACATCATGGCCGAGGGATTCGGACCCGGAGCCGGATCACCGATCCTCGCGGTCTTCGGGCCCGGCGACGAGGCGACGTACGAAGCGATCGCAGCCCTCCCCGGGGTGTCGACCATCGGGATGATGGAGACGAACGACGAGGTCTCGTGGGCACAGGTCATCGCGACCACCAGTCCTCAGGATCCGGCGACGCAGGACCTCCTCCAGGCGATCCGTGACGTCGGAGCGACGCCATCCGGCGCGGAGGCCCTCAAGGCCGAGTTCACAGACCTCCTGCAAGAGCGCCTGGTGTGGTTCCTCGTGTGGATCCTCGGCGTGTCCAGCCTGCTGCTGATGTGGGTCTTCCGTTCGATCGCGATCCCCATCAAGGCCGCGATCATGAACGTCTTCGCCGCAGCGGCGTCGCTCGGCATCGTCGTGGCGGTCTATCAGACCGGATGGGCGCTCGGCCCCTTCGGACAGGCCGCGGGGCCGATCGAGTCGTTTCTCCCGGTCACGCTCATCGCGATCCTCTTTGGCTTGTCCATGGACTACCAGGTCTTCCTCATGTGCCGCATCCGCGAGGAGTGGGTGCACGGCAGGGACAACGACCACGCGGTCGCGGCGGGCCTTGCCGACACGGGACGCGTGATCACCGCCGCGGCCGGCATCATGGTCTGCGTCTTCCTCGCCTTCGCCCTGTCCGGCGAGCGCGGGGTCTCGCAGATGGGGCTGGGCCTGGCAGTCGCCATCTTCATCGACGCCTTCATCGTGCGCTCTCTCCTGGTCCCCGCGCTCATGCACACCCTCGGGGACTGGAACTGGTGGCTACCGGGCTGGCTCGACAGGCTGCTGCCCCAGCTTCGGGTCGAAGGTCCCGACAAGGCCTGGGACGACAACCTCGTGGACGTCTAGCGCCTGGCCCGGCAGCAGAATAGGCGTCATCCCTGGCGCGCTATCAGGTGTCCGATATGCCAGACTCCGTCACGATGGTGTTGGCCGCACCGGTGCCTCGTCGTACACAGGAGGATCGATGCGCAAGAGCACAGCACTTATCGGCTCCGCAGCTGCGTTGGCGCTGGTGGCTGGTGTCGGCATTGCCGCTGCGCCCGCCCAGGCCAAGGTCACATCCAAGGTCAGCGGATCTACGATCCTCACGATCCTGCCGGAGGTGTACGGCCAACTTGGCGTGCCGGGCGTGCAGTTCCAGGCTCTAGACCCCGCAACGAGCACCAACCCCTCGGGCACCCAGGCCCTTCACTTCCCGGCTACGGCACCCCTCAAGCCGGGCGCCGTCGCGAACACGGGAATCATGACAATCGGGGCGTCGATCAGTCGCATCGACCTGTCGCTCCCCATTCTCGAATACAGCAGCACGAACGGAAGCACCACCGGTCAGATCACCTTCAAGGACGACTACGCCGCCCTGACCTCCAATCGCGTCACCCTCTTCCAGGTGACGGGCATCTCCGTCAAGGTGACCAAGGGCAAGGTCACGAAGTCCGGCGCGACATGGAAGCGGACCGACCGGCAGCGGATCACGGGCAACGTGGCGATGGTCGATGATCCTGCGACAGTCGCCAGCCTGAACACCTACATCGGGACCACGTTCTTCACTCCCGGTACGGCATTTGGCACGCTCGAGTCCACGGTGACCACCACGCTCACCTGCACGACCCGCAAGGAGTGCAGCTAGCCCGCTCGGTCCTATCGAGTCGGTCTTCAGGGTCCGGCATGTGGGCTGCGGTATTGCTGCCTAGGCCCGTGCAGGTGTCCCAGTAGCGAGAGAGACAGCGCGAGGGCGGCCTTGAGTCCACCTCTGGATGACCCACTCCCGGGTGGGGCTCGAAACCACCACCTGACCGATCGGTGGTCCAGACCATATTCGGGCAACTCACGCGTAGGTCGGTCTGGCGCCTGGCGGCTCCTAACCTGTGCCCATGAGTCTTGCTTTTCGATCCCTCGTGGCCGTGTCAACGGTGCTCCTCGTCGCCGCCTGCGGGTCGGGGGGCGCATCCACGGAGTCAGCGAACGTCCAATCGGCGAGCGCCTCCGGCGAACTTGTCGCGGTCAACACGTGCTCGCCCGGTCCTCCCGCCGGGTCCCCCCTGAGCATCACCGACCAGCCAGACAGCTGGGACTACGACGGCGTCGTGGGAGCCGTCTACAACTCGTCCGGTAGGAACCTGTGGCTGAGCGTCACCACAGGTGGCACGTCCTCTGGCAAGTGCCGCCTGGATGCCGGCCAGCGAGCCGCTTACGCCTTCTCCACGCCAAGCGATATCGACGTCGTCATCCGGGTGTGGGACGGCGAGGCCTCGGATGCGACGTACAGCACGATCCGTATCAACGACGGTCTCATGGACAACCCGCAGGCCTATCTCAACGGGGCCATCAACGACACTAAGGCGTGTAAGCGCACCCTGAACGACGCGTGGACGGATCGGCTCTCGGAGGGCACCTCGAACACGGTTCCGTCGAAGGGTCAGGTCTGGCCCAGCTACGCGGGCGGCGAGTTCACGTTCAAGAGGCTCAAGGACGATGACAAGACCGCGGCGGAGTGGACCGGAGCGGGGGCGTGGAAGACCGGGGACTGGGCGCGCATCGACATCACCGTCACCAAGCCGCCGTCATGCGAGTGAGGTGCCCCGGCGCACAGATCTCCCCCATGGGAATCTCCGTAGGGCGGGTGGGGCTCGAACCCACGACCTGACGGATTATGAGTCCGCTGCTCTGACCAGCTGAGCTACCGCCCCGTGCCCCGCCATTGTGCCGGGGGCGCCCCCGGGTGCCGTCGCCACCACTAGATTGGCGCGACACGTCGACCTCAGGAGTACCCATGCGCCGCCGACTCATCTCCGCCCTTGCCGTCGCGAGCCTCGTGGCCGTCGTAGGCCTGGCCGGCACTCCGGCCCAAGCCGCCAAGTCCAGGACCCTGGTCTTCAATGTCGACCTCATCAGCTCCGGGACCACGCTCGAGACGCTGCCGGGCGGCATCACCTACGGATGGAATGACCTTCGGGGACCCACAAAGTGGGGCAAGGCCTCCGCCCAGTTGCGCTTCCTCGGCAGCGTCGACTACGTGGACGGCACCGGCCCCTTCGGCGGCTTCGTCACCATCACGCGCTCCGACGGGGTCAAGCTCGCGCTGTCGGTCAGCGGCTGGGCGACCTCCCCGCCGGAGCAGGGGACAGCCAACGCGACTTTCCGGGGCACGGTCACCGTGATCGGCGGCTCGGGCCCCTTCGCCGGGGCCACTGGCACGGGCACCATGTCGGGCTACCGCAAGGCGGCCCTGGGGAGCCCCGTCGAGCTCACCTTCTCGGTCACGGTCCAGACGAAGAAGTAGCCCCACAGGCCACTTGAGCCCGTTTATCCCCAGGCTTATCCACAGTTTCGGGGTCCAAGTTTGCCTGCCGTGATCATCCTGTTACCGTAGGGACCGGTCCTTGACCGAGCATGCCCGATCCGGGACTGCTCACGAAGGGGCCGGCGACACACGTACACACCGACCGACCATGCCTAATCCGACCTCGCGAGAGGCCGGAGCCGGGGACCCAGGCAACTGGGGCGAATCGCTGGGTGGCTCGCCACCACGCGTAGGGCAATCCCCGCCCGAGCCCGACAGCTCACCCGGCAGGCAAGAGGGATAGAGGATGACAGTGCCGCATCGACCGAGACGACTCCGGCGAGCCCTTGTCGCCGCCGTGTCCGTCAGCGCCCTGACCGCAGCCACTCTCGTGGGCATCGGGTCTTCCAGCGCCGACCTCCGCCAAGACGTCGAGAATGCCCGCGCCTACCTCGACGACCTCGAGATGAAGGCAGCTGCCGCCCACGGCCTGGTCGAGGAGGCCGAGTACGCCGTCTCCCAGGTGCAGGGCAAGATCGATAAGACCAAGGCCAAGGTCGCCAAGGCCAAGGCCCAGCTCGAGGAGACCCAGGACACCATCGGTCGCTACGCCGCGACCGCCTACCGCTCCGGCGGCGTCGACTCCTCCCTCCAGCTCCTGCTCGTCGAGGACGCCCAGCAATTCCTCGACCAGGCAGTCGTGCTCGACATCGTGGCCTCAGGCCAGAGCGCCGCACTGCGCAAGACCCAGGTCGCCAAGCTCCAGCTTGCTCAGGCGGCCGCTGAGCTCACCCAGCAGGAGCAGGCCGAGCAGGCCGCCCTTGCCGACCTAGAGGTGCGCTCCGCTGAGTTCGACGAAGCCGTCTCCAATGCCGACGCCTATCTCAATGGGCTCGAGGAGGAACTGCGCGAGCAGATCGAGGCAGAGCGCGCTCGCCGTGAGGCCGAGGCCCGCGCCGCTGCCGCCGCCGCTGCTGCCGCCATCAACTCCGGTGGCTCAGGCGGAGGCTCTTCGACCGGGACGACGTCGGCCAACGGCGGCCCCAACGACAATGGCGAATACAACGCCGGCGGCGGCGGCTACTCCGGTGGCTCCGGCGTCAGCTCCGACCGGGCAGCGATCGTGGTGTCCTACGCCCTCGCCCAGGTGGGCAAGCCCTACAGCTTCGCCGCCCAGCCCCCGAGTTCCTGGGACTGCACCAAGCTCACGGCCGCGGCCTGGGCCCAGGTGGGCGTGAGACTGACCCCCTACTCCTACGTCCAGGCCCAGGAGGTGCGTCGGATCTCCCCCGACGAGCTCCAGCCCGGTGACCTGCTCTTCTTCTTCAAGAACGGCGCACACCACGCCTCGATGTACATCGGCGGCGGCATGATCGTGGAGGCCTCGAGCCCGTCCACGGGTGTCCGTGTGACCGACGTGTGGAACTCCTGGAACGTCGCCCACTTCTCCTGGGCAGGTCGCCCCTACGGGTGACCGACATCGACCTGACGAAGAAGGGCCCCTGCGTGAGCAGGGGCCCTTCTTGTTGGCTCCCGCACCTGGACTCGAACCAGGAACCACTCGATTAACAGTCGAGTGCTCTGCCAATTGAGCTATGCGGGATTGGCGGACAGAAGGATAGCAACGCCCCCTAGACGCCGAGCGTCGCCCTCAGCTCGGCCAGGGCCTCATCGGCCTCGGCGCGCAGCTGCGGATCGCGGGGATCGAGACCCGCATCGAAGGTCACGGTCCACCTCAGGCCGTCGCCGACACGTCGCGCCACGATGCGTGCGCCGAGTTCGCCGCGCAGGGCCACGCGCTCGCTCACCACGACACTCGAGGTGACGCGCTCGTAGACGACGGTGGGCAGCGACCCGGGCTCTGCAAGCACCACCCGCCACGCGCGATCTCGCGCCTGGGGCTCGGACCGACCCTCGACAACCAGCACTGCCGCTTCGCTGAAGGTGGCCTTGGTGACGAGGTCCCACGCCAGGCGCACGGTGTCGCCGATGGGCAGGTAGAGCGCGGCATCGGTCGCGACTGCGACGCCCCCCGGCGTCACGCGCGCCCAGGCGAGCACTCGCTCGCCCGCGGGGACGACATCACGCACCTCTGCCGGTGTCCGGCGCAGCAGTCCCATCTCAGGCCTCGCGCTGCTCGCGCAGGTCGCGACGATAGGCCTCGAGTGCCATGAGGTCGGCGAAGGCTCCCGCCTGCTCGGGCGTGCCTTCCTCCAGGCGTTGCAGGCGCCCCCGGAGCTCGCCGATGCGGCGAGCCGCATCCATCTCGAGCAGGCGGGCGATCACCGCGGTCGCATAGCGGGCGTCGGCCTCCTGCGAGACGGGGATCGGCTCCACGGCGAGACCGCGGACGCGACCACGCACGTCATCGTCCGGACACGCAGCAAGCACGGCGTCCACCCAGGGAAGTCCCACCAACTCCACGCGGGGCCCGCCAGCAGCGGCAATGGCCTCGTGCACCGCACGCAGCGTGGGGTCGGGATACGCCTCGGGTTCGACCGAGGCGTACCACGCACTCACGAGTCCGGGCTCTTGCAGGGCGCATTTGAGGGCTTCGCGCTGCACGGCGAGCATCGGATCCCGCGCATCGGGGCGCCGCGGCGGTGCAGCACCCTGAGCGCCGCCACCCACCGCCCTGCTGACGGACGCAGGGTCCATGCCCAGCCACCCTGCGAGGCGACGGGTGTATTCCGGACGCAAGGCAGGGTCCTTGATCCGGGCCACGATGGGCGCTGCCTCGCGCAGGGCAGCAACGCGCCCCTCGGCACTCTCGAGGTCATACGAGGCGAGCGCCGAGCGGATCGCGAACTCGAAGAGCGGTACGCGATGCTCGACGAGCGAGCGCACCGCGGCGTCACCGTGCTGCTGACGCAGGTCGCAGGGATCGAGGCCGTGAGCCTCGACAGCGACGAAGGTCTGCGCCACGAATCGCTGGTCGTCATCGAAGGCCTTGAGCGCAGCGCGCCGGCCCGCCTCATCACCGTCGAAGGTGAAGACGACCTCGCCGCGCATCTTGTCGTCGTCCATGAGCAGTCGGCGCAGCACCTTGATGTGGTCTCCCCCGAAGGCGGTGCCGCAGGTGGCTACAGCCACAGGGACACCCGCGATCTGGCAGGCCATGACGTCGGTGTAGCCCTCGACGACCACCACCCGCTGCTGCTTGGAGATCTCCTTGCGCGCCCGGTCGATGCCATAGAGCACCTGGCTCTTCTTGTAGAGCGGGGTCTCCGGGGTGTTGAGGTACTTCGGGCCGTCGTCGTCCTCGAGTAGGCGGCGCGCGCCGAATCCAACGACATCGCCAGTGAGATCGCGGATGGGCCAGATCAGACGGCCCCGGAATCGGTCGTAGACACCGCGATTGCCCTGGGACACCAATCCGCCAGCGAGCAGCTCGGCATCCGAGAAGCCCTTCTGTCTCAGGTGCGTGGTGAGCGAGTCCCAGGACTTGGGCGCGAAGCCCAGGTGGAAGTCCTCTGCGACCGCTGCATCGAAGCCGCGCTCGGTGAGGAAGGCGCGCGCCGGGGCCGCTTCGGGCGAGGTGAGCCGGGAGATGAAGTACTCCTCGGCTGCGCGATTGGCCTCGACCAGCCGGGTGCGCTGCCCCTGCTGGCGATTGACCCCTGCACCGCCCTCGACGTAGCGCAGCGTCACGCCGGTGCGACCGGCGAGCTTCTCCACCGACTCCGCGAAAGTCAGGTGGTCGAGCTTCTGCACGAAGGTGATGACATCGCCACCCTCCTGGCAGCCGAAGCAGTAGTACATGCCCCGGCTCGGGGTGACGTGGAAGCTCGGCGAGCGCTCGTCATGGAAGGGGCACAGGCCTTTGAGGGAGCCACCCCCCGCGGGCTTGAGGGCGACGTAATCGCGGACGATCTCGTCGATCCGGGCCTTCTCGCGCACGAGGGCGACATCCTCGTCCCTGATGCGCCCCGCCATGACCCGATCCTAGGTCGCCCCGCTGACCGTGCGCCCCCGCTATCCCCCGGGCCCGATTCGTCAGCGACAGAGACGGGAATGCCAGACCACGGCGCTGACATCCGTGAGGCTCGCGACCTGGTCGATGACGACCCGTAGCCGACCGCCATCGTCGGCAGCGGCATCGAATTCCGGGGCGATCCAAGGCTCGAGATCTCGGCCGCCACGCAGCACCAGTGCCGCGACCAGCTCGGCCAGCATCTCCCGCTGGCGCGCATACTCCACGTCGGCCCCGGCACGATTCATCACGTAGATGGCTGTCATCGCCTTGAGCGCGGCGACTTCCGCGCGTACGTCGTCCGGGACCACGAGGTTGGCCGCATAGCGGGTGAGCCTCTCCCCGGGATAGGCCTCGCGTGTCGCACGCTCGGCACTCGCGCAGAAGCGGCCGATCAATCGGGAGGTTGCGGTCTTGACCGCCGCGAGGTCGCGCTGCGAGCCGTCGTACGACGCAGGCCAGTAGTCGAGGGCGAGCAGGCGATCGAGTGCGGCACCGATCGAGGCGGGATCCACGAGCGGCAGGTAGCC
>JBIIDD010000250.1:0-3117 GCA_044238565.1 Candidatus Nanopelagicales bacterium | reverse complement strand
GCCGCCAGCAGTGCGAGGGCACCGAAAAGTGCGATTCGCACCCTCAGTGACATGGACCCCCCAGGCAATTCCGTGACCAGCGTTGCACATTCGCAATGCTTTGGCGCTAGTCTGCACCCGCGGAGCACTCCGCTCATCACTAGGGGGAAGGAACCTCATGCGTCGCTCGACAATGGCCATCGCGGCCGCCACCTGCTCGGGACTGCTGGCTATCGGCCTTGTGGCCGCTCCCGCTGCTTCGGCTTACCCCCCGGGCAAGGATCAGAAGACGACAACCAACAAGGACGAGGTGCGTCCGGGTGGCAAGGTCAAGAGCGAAGTGCGCAACGCGCAGCCCGGCTGCCGCGCGACGTTCGCCGTCGTCAACGCCAAGGGCAGGACTATTGAGACGCGCACGCGCACGGTCGGTGAGGATCGTCGCGTGCAGGTGACACTGCCGATGCCCGAGCGTTCGGGCACCTACACGATCGTGACGACCGTTTCGGGACGGGGCTGCCAGGCGGGTTCCTCCGAGGCCTCCGTCACCGTCCGCTGACCTAACGCTCATCCGGATCGGCGAACGGGTGACCTCCCACCCCCCGTGGGGTCACCCGTTCGCACATCCAGCTCCCCGCTGATCGGGAGGCAGCATGAAAGGCATCGTCCTCGCCGGTGGCACCGGCTCGCGGCTGTGGCCGCTCACCCGCGGAGTGAGTAAGCAACTCCTGCCTGTCTATGACAAGCCGATGGTGCACTACCCGCTCGCCACGCTCATGGCCGCGGGGCTCCGCGACATCCTCGTCATCACAACACCTGATGACGCGACAGCCTTCACGCGGCTCCTCGGTGATGGCGCCGCCTGGGGGATCTCGCTCACCTTCGCCACCCAGGCCACGCCCGGCGGTCTCGCGGAAGCCTTCCTCATCGGCGCGGACTTCCTCGATGGCGACTCGGCCGCGCTCATCCTGGGCGACAACCTCTTCTACGGCCCGGGTCTGGGCCGGCAGCTGCGCTCATGCGCCGACCCCAAAGGGGGACACGTCTTCGCCTACGAGGTCGCCAATCCCTCGGACTACGGGGTCGTGGAATTCGACGAATCAGGCTTCGTCCTCTCCCTCGAGGAGAAGCCCGCCGTACCGAGGTCGAACTTCGCCGTGCCGGGCCTGTACTTCTACGCAGACGACATCGTCGAGATCGCCCGCTCAATCACACCGTCCGCCCGGGGCGAGCTAGAGATCACTGCCGTCAACCAGGCCTACCTGGATGATGGTCGCCTCGAGGTGTCGGTGCTGCCGCGCGGCACCGCATGGCTGGACACCGGCACCTTCCGCAGCCTGCAGGACGCCGGCGAGTATGTGCGCGTCATCGAGGAGCGCCAGGGCACCAAGATCGCCTGCCTGGAGGAGATCGCCTGGCGCCAGGGCTGGATCGACGACGAGCAACTCCTGCGCCTCGCTGATCCGCTGCGTGCCTCCGGCTACGGCGACTACCTCGCGCGACTCGTCGCCTCGGCGTAACGGGCAAGGGCCCGACCGGCCGCGGAATCCTCCTGCAGTCGCAGCAGGCCCGGCGGCGGCACATCGGTCCAGGCGTACCAGTAGACACGCTCGATCCCGACTCGCCCCGCAGCACGCATCGTGCCCGGGACAAGATCAGCGTTGACCCCACGGTGATTCACCTCGGTGATCCACACCGGCAGGACCTCAAGCTCTGACCCGGCCAATGCGTAGCGCAGACGATCGGTGATGGGAGCGAGCGACGCTGGCGACGCGCCCTTGCGCGGGTACCACTGCAGTGCAAGCGCATCGATACCCGTGCCCGCCATCGCCCTCCACCAACGGCCGGCACCCACGGCCGAGGCAGGGTCGGTAACCACCGGCCCTGGGCCCACGACGGTCGCGGTCGGGTCGACCTGCCTAATCTCCTCGACCGCTGCGCTCACCAGCCGCGCCATCTGCCGGGGTGTGCCCTGCCAGAACCACGCGAGATTCGGCTCATGGCCCACCTGGTAGGCGTCGATGCGATCGCCGTACCGCTCGGCGACGGTGCGGACGTAATCGCGCCAGTCCGATCTATCGCGCGGCGGTGAAGCACTGCCGGTCGGGAGCCAGGGGGCGCCCTGCGCATCTGGATCGCGTGCCGCCCAGGCCGGTGTGCCCGTCAAGACAAGCAGCACATCCCCGACACCCGCACTCTCAGCAGCGTCGAGGTGTGCCTCCAAAGTGGCGAACTGCCACTGGTCGTCGACAGGCTCGAGATGAGCCCAGGTCGTGCGGGTGTCCCACAGTCGAGCACCATCGATGGGGAAGTCAGGCCACGGCTCGGCCTCGTGGACGACGATGCCTTGGGAGTTCCAGTGCTCCGCGCCGTCGGCCCAGGGGACATGAAGGCCGAGGAAGGGTGCGGCTGCGACCAGGGGGACGAACGACGCGGCGAGTGCCGCCAACATGACGTCTGCCTTCCTCCCCCGGACTCACTCCAGGGTCAGGCAGGTGAAACGGAATCCCTAGGGCATTGCGGACACGCAACAGTCAGTGTCGTTGGACTGACTCGAGTGCTGGCATGGCGGCGACAAGGGCCTCGCGCCAGGGCCGCAGGGACGGCAGTCCAGCCTCGGCCCACCGGTCATGCCCGAGGACCGACCAGGCGGGTCGAGGTGCAGGGCGGTCGAGTTCATCCGAGGTCATGGGAGCTACGAGGCCCGGGTCGGCTCCGGCGAGAGAGTAGATCCAGCGGGCGAACTCCCACCACGTGGCCTCTCCGGAATTGGTCGCGTGATACATGCCTGCCGGTGCTCGGCCGTCGAGCAGTCGCTCGCCGAGCGCCATGATGCGGTGAGCAACATCACGGGCCCACGTGGGTTGCCCCCACTGGTCGCGCACCACCCGCACCTGCTCGCCAGCGCTGGCCTTAGCCAGCATGGTCCGTGCGAAGTTGCGTCCGTGCTCGCTGTAGAGCCAGGCAGTCCGGACGACCGCGCCCGTGCTGGGAAGGATCCCGCGGATCGCCTCTTCACCCGCTGCCTTCGTGCGGGCATAGGCGCCCCGGGGATCGAGTGGATCGCCCTCCGACCAAGGCGCCCGATCCGGATGAACCCCACCGAACACGTAATCAGTGGAGACGTGGATGAGCCGGGCC
>JBIIDD010000327.1:0-11177 GCA_044238565.1 Candidatus Nanopelagicales bacterium | reverse complement strand
AAAACGAATCACTTAGGGAGTTTTCAAACTTCGCCGCGGCCGCGTCAACCACGCTTTCCGTTCAACGGATTGTGCGGATCCCAAGCATAATTAAAACTTTCAAACCGCATGTCGCGTGCATCCACCATCAAGAGGCGCCCAACTAGATCACGCCCGAAGGGAACGACGCATCGGATGACCTCCATCGCCATTAGGCTGCCCATCACCCCTGCCAAGGCGCCCAAAACGCCGGCTTCCGCACAGGCAGGGATGCTGCCTGCCGGCGGAGGGGCGGGAAAAAGGCAACGCCAAGTGGGATTGGGCGAACCATCAGCCGCGCTCTCATGAGCTTTGATAGTGGTCAACGTGGCATCGAAACGGCCAAGTGCCGCCGTGACCAAAGGCTTTTTGGCATGAAAACAAGCATCCGAGACAGCATAACGCGTCGCAAAATTATCGCTGCCATCAGCCACCACATCATAGGCCTCAAGAAGCGTCGCAAGATTATCGGGGCCAACACGCAGAACATGGGCGCGGTATATCCCATGCGGATTAAGCTGTTTCAAAGCGATACTCGCCGCTTCCGCCTTGAGCGCGCTAATATCACCCGTCTTGAATAGGACCTGACGCTGCAAGTTCGACAGGGATACGGTGTCATCATCGACGATTCCGATCGTCCCAATCCCAGCCGCCGCCAGATAAAGTAGCAATGGCGCTCCAAGCCCGCCGGCACCGACCACGAGCACACGCGCCTTTTTCAGCGCAGCCTGACCGGGCCCGCCAATCTCCGGCAGCACAATGTGCCGCGCATAACGATCAATTTCCTGATCAGAAAGTGACATATCGGTTCTTCTCGGAGGTTTTCACTCTACAATTGATCCATATTTTTTCTAACAAAGCGAGATATTTCTGCATTTTAAAAAAATATTTCATTATTTAATTCGATAGATTTATTTTATAATTTACATACATTTTATTTTCTTTAAGGATTTTTATCAAAATATAATTTGTGAATTCTATGCATTTATTTTAAATGCACTGAATTATTTTCTTTTTATATTAAAATTCTGATTATTAATAATCTTTTGCTATTTTGCATTATTTTTATGTATTCAACCTTGTGTTTTTGCCACGGTTTTTGGGAAACGCATTCTAAGTGTAGAAGAAAACAGTTTCCTCCTCATTATTTTTCTTAAACTTAACTCTAACTTATTAAAATTATTGCGATTGACTACAAGAGCGCAAGACACACGCTTATTGCGATTTTGTCATTTAAAAACAAATCTCATATATCCTTTTTACAGCCTCAATAATTAACCAAGCTACGCCCATAGGCTGCGCCGATTAGGTAATATGAAAACAATTATTCACAAACTTCTCCCCCAAGCCGCTATATACAGATTAATTAAATAATTGATCTTCGACTGTTATAAAAATGAGCAATAATTATGCTCATTCTTAGATTTTCCTATCAACTCCCTTTGACTTTTGCCGTCATAACCACCTCGATGAGCGCACCACCGCCAAGATCAGCCACGCCTACTGTTGCGCGAGCCGGAAGATGATCGCCAAAGAATTTAGTCCACACCTCATCCATTTCCTTTTTTTTCGACAAATCAGTTACGAAAATAGAAGCCGTTAAAACATGGTAACGATCACTACCACCTTCGTGCAGATAGGTTTCAAATTTATCAAGAATATTCTGGGTCTGATCACCCATCGACATTGAAGTATCATCAGCGATAGCACCGCCGATATAGATCGTATCACCATTCCGAACAACACGATGTTGGATTGGCGTACGAAGCTTACGGGTAATGCTCATTGACGTGTCTCCTGGTAATGCATTGTGAATCGGTCGGGCCGGAAGGCTTCGAGTGAGATGTTTGTATGGCCTGTCGCAATCAGTTCAGCCATGGTGTACCCCGTTCCCGGGCCAAGTTGAAAACCGTGCAGCGAGAAGCCGAATTGATGATAGAGACCTTCGTGCTTGAGGCTCTTGCCCAAGACCGGAATATCATCCGGCATTTTCGCTTCAATGCCTGCCCAGGCGCGCACAATGGTGGCTTCGCGCATCACCGGGAACAATTCCCAGACGGTACGCGCGCTGTCCTTTAGCTTGGTCCAGTCGAGATCCGTTTCATTTGTTTCGGGATAGGCACGGCCGAGATAGCCGCCGCCGATCATCACGATGCCATTCGCGAATTGTTTGAAGGACAATTTGCGGCCGCGCAGAATGACGACCGGCTTGATGAAGGCGGGCACGCGCGATGTAATCATCAGCATCGGCGCCACGATCTCAAGTGGCACCGGCTCGCCGAGCATGGCCGCGAATTTGCCCGCCCATGCGCCTGCGGCATTGACAAGGATGGGCGCGGTATACGTCTCGTCGCCGGCGGTGACCTGCCAATCGCGACCTGCGCGTTTGACATCCGTCACGGCGACACCCTCGATAATTCGTGCGCCGCGCTTTTCTGCCATCCGCCGGAAAGCCGTTGTCGTTTGCGCCGGATTAGCAGCTCCATCGCGGCGTGAGACCACCCCACCGGGACAGGTCTCAGCCACAGCGGGAACGAGACGGCGTAATTCCTGCGCGTCGATTAATTCTTCATGTGTGAAGCCACGCAGATTGAGATCGTCGACGCGCTCGCGCATGATGGCGAGTTCGTCATTATTCTCAGCAACGAGGACCTGACCGTGACTGTCGAAGCCACAATCATCTTCGACGAGATCCTGGATCTTATCCCAGATATCCATTGAGCGAATCGACAGCGGAATTTCTGCCACATGGCGCATCAATTGGCGCACACCACCGGCATTGACGCCGGAAGAATGCCGCCCAGCATAGTCTTTTTCAATCAGCAGCGGTTTATAGCCGCGCAGAGCCAGATACAGCGCCGTGGAGCAGCCATGAATGCCGCCGCCCACGATGATGACATCGGCTGTCTGGTTCATCCGCGCACCACAGCTTTAATGGCTACATCATCCTGCGGCATTGACGCCAATTCGGCAAGGCTGATCGGCTTCACTGGTGAACGCAGACGATAATAGCCGATCTCATCGGGCGTCTTTCCGCGCTCATAAGCGAGTAATTCCGTAACCGTGAGCCCGCAGAGCCGTCCCTGACATGGGCCCATGCCAGTGCGACGATAGGATTTGAGCTGGTTGGGCCCAGTTGCACCAATCGCGACGGAAGCGCGGATTTCGCCAGCGGTAATTTCCTCACACCGGCAAACGATCGTTGCATCATCCTGCGGGATGCGAAACGGCTTTGTCGGACGGTAAAGCAGGTCGAGGAATTTACGACCGAGCATGCTTTTCGCCAGCGCGTTGCGGACATTGTCGCGTGCGGGAACCTTTGAAAGCGCATCGGGATGCAGCGCAGAGACGGAATCGATGGCCGCAAGACGCCCGCGTTCAGCAGCCGATTCCGCGCCACCAATGCCGGCACCATCGCCTGCAATCATAATGCCGTGAACGTTTGTGTTGCCGCTTTCATCAAGGACCGGACGGAAGCAGGCCTGCACGTTGTCCCATTCATGTTTAACGCCAGCCGCCATAGCGAGATTAACATGCGGTACCACGCCCTGATGCAGCATCACGACATCCGCATCAATAGCGCCTGAGCGTCCGCCAGCTTGCCAAACGAGGCGCTTCACTTTGCCTTCGCCCTCGGCCGATAGCTTTGTGATGCCATTGATGATCTTCACCTTGCGTTTCACTTCGCGGATGAGGCCGAGGCCCTTCATCCAATATTTCGACAGCAGGAACGACGGGAGATAGGGCGCAGCATCGATATAGTTTTTCAGCGGTGTCGTATCGCAGATCGCTTCAATAGTTCCGCCTGCGCGCAGTACCTGCGCCGCATAAAGCCAGAGCAGCGGACCTTGGCCCGCGAGCACCATGCGGCCTTCCGGAATGAGCCCTGACGATTTCAACAGGGTCTGACCCGCGCCAATGGTCATTACACCCGGCAAGGTCCAGCCCGGAATCGGAAACGGACGCTCCAACGCTCCCGTTGCGATGATGACGCGCTCTGCCTTGATCAGGCGCGCTTCGCCATCACGCGAGATGCCGACAACACGTTCACGATCGAGACTCCAAACCGTGCAACCCGCGACATAATCAGCGCCACTTTTCTCGCATGAGGAGACGAGATTTATACCGGCTTCGTAATCTTGGCCAAGGACCGGCGAATTTTTCAGCGGCGAAAAGGTTATGGCGCGATAAATCTGGCCACCCGGCGCTTGATTTTCATCCAGCAGTAAGGTTGTGAGACCCGCTTCAGCCGATGTACTAGCAGCCGCAAGACCGGCTGGGCCTGCACCAATCACAATCACATCATAGGCGGTGCGTAGCTTTGAGGCAAAACTCACGATTCAATCTCCCGCTTGCCCTTTTGCCGCGTGATGACCATGCCCTCTTGCACCGGCACGAGACAGCCTTGGCGATTACCAACGCCATCAATCGTGACGAGACAATCAAAACACACACCCATCATGCAATAGGGTGCACGCGCGACGCCGCTCACCGCCGTGTGCCGGTAGGGTTCGCCGAGGCCTGCAGCCAACATGGCTGCGCTCACCGTATCGCCCTGACGCGCGACAATCGGCGCGCCATCGACGGTGAGTTTCACCGCATGTCCCTCAGATTGAGACGCTCGTTTGAACATGTGAACTCCCAAAAGGCTAGCTCTTTTCTTAATAATATCCACTCGATTGCACTGATTTGGTGTCAAAGCGCTTCGCCGAGAACGCGCCAACACGATCAAGATCAAGCGCGCCCTGTGCGATCATCGGCGCAATATCGAAGGCGTGGTTTGGTGCTAGCGTGACGCCGGAATGGCAACACGCGACAAAGGCACCGGGGCAGGTTTCCGATTGATCATAAATCGGGAACCCGTCCTTCGGCATCACGCGAATGCCGCTCCATGTGCGCACGACATTCAGATTGCCCAGCAACGGAAACATGCGGCGCGCGCGGTCCGCCATTACAGCGTTGATGGGCAGGTTCTGAACCGCGTCGTCGGTGAATTCTTCGCGGCTATCACCTATCATCACCGTGCCCTCGTCGGTCTGCCGGATAGTTGTCAGCGGGAAATCGAGGAAGGGAATGGTGCGTTCGGTGACGATGATCTGGCCCCGCGTGGGCGCCATCGGCGCATCGAGCCCCACCATCGGCGCAAGAGTCATATTGGCATTACCAGCCGCGAGAACAATTTTGCCGGCACGGATTTCACCCTGTTCCGTTACGATACGGAATTCGCCATTGCGATATTCAATCGCGCTAACTTTATGTTCAGGGCGATAATCGACACCTGAGGCTTTGAGCGCCGTGTGGATCGCGCGCAGATAACGCAGCGAATTGACGTGACCATCGAGCGGGCAATACGTACCGCCAACGACATCAGGCCCGATATGGGGCAGTTGTTTCTTGACCTGATCATGGTCGAGAATTTCGATCTTGTAATCGGTCGCGCCGGGTTGATTGTGCAGGCGGTGCAGCGAGAGGCGACGATCTTCGAGTTCCTTCTCGCTCAAGGCGAGATGAAAACCACCGGGGCGCTGATGGCAGACATCAATGCCTGTGAGATGATTGATTTCGTCGGACAGCTTCGCCCAGTTTTCCGACGCACGTACGGTCCAGCCGGTATATTCGGGCAGGCCAAGGCCTTTGCTCTGCACCCAGACCAAAGCAAAATTGGCCCGCGAGGCGCGCTTCGTCATATCGCCTTCATCGAGAACGCAGGTGCGCTGCCCAATCCTGCCTAATCCCCATGCGATCGAGGAACCGAGCAGGCCGCCGCCGATCACGGCGACATCATATTCATTCGTGCGCAGGGTATCATTCATGCGGAGGCCTCACCGGTTGCGATCGCTATGGCCCGTCAAGACATGCTCGAGGCCAAAGAGGCGGTCGAGCAGAATGAGAGCCATGACAGTGATCGCGATGACGCTGGCCGACACCGAAGTGACCAGCGGATCGATATTGTCCTGAATGTAGAGAAACATGCGGACGGGCAAAGTTTCAGTCCCGGGTGCGGCAAGAAACACTGTCATTGTCACTTCGTCGAAGGATTGAATGAAAGCGAGCGCCCAGCCGCTGATGAGCCCCGGCATAATGAGTGGCAACGTCACGCGGCGGAAGACGGTCCAATCTTTTGCGCCGAGCGAAATCGCCGCCTGCTCAATGGAACGATCCATACCCGTGGCGGATGACAATGTGAGCCGCAGCGCGAAGGGAAAGATCACGACAATATGCGCGATCAGGAGTGCGGCAAAGGTGCCGCTCATGCCGGCTTGTGTGAAAAAACGCAGAAAGGCAATGCCGAGCACGACATGTGGAATCATCAAGGGTGATAGGAGCAGTGCAGAAATCGTATCGCGCCCGCGGAATTGATAACGCGCGATACCAAGTGCGGCAGGAACGGCGAACAACAGCACAATCGTCGATGACAACGCACCCAGACCGATCGAGACCCAGAAAGCGCGGATAAATTCAGGGTAACGGCCAATCGCCTCGAACCAGCGCAGCGAGAAACCATTGGTCGGCAGCGAAAGGTATCCTTCAGGCGTGAATGCCACGAGGCACACAACCACAATGGGCGCCACCATGAAGGTGACGAACAGGCTGTGGAAGATCAGCGCGAGAACGCCATTGCGGCTCATTGGAACACCGCCTGATAACGGCGCTCGATCAGCGCATTGGAGCACACGACGATGATGACGAGCGCGACCAGCAACAGAATGGCAACGGCAGCACCGAGCGGCCAGTTCAGCGTGTTGAGGAATTCATCATAAGCGAGTGTGGCTGCCACTTTCAGACGACGCCCCCCAATGATGGCTGGTGTTGCAAAGGCGCTCGCAGCCAACGAGAACACAATGATGCCACCCGACAAAAGACCCGGCATGATTTGCGGCAGAATGATCCGGCGCATCACCGTGAGATGGCTCGCGCCCAAGGACAGCGCCGCATTTTCAATTTGCGGATCGAGTTTTTGCAACGCCGCCCACACAGACAACACCATGAAGGGCATCATCACATGAGCAAGCGCAATCACAACACCGGTCTCGGTGAACATGAATGGCAAGGGCGCGCTGATAAGGCCTATTTTCATAAGGCCCATATTCACAACGCCATTCTTGCCGCCGAACAGCAAGGCCCAGCCCAGCGTGCGCGCAACAACAGAAATCAGAAGCGGGCCGAGAATGACGAGCAGGAACACGCCTTTCCATGGCGCGTGCATCCGGTTGAGGATATAGGCTTCCGGCGCACCAAGCACCATGGTGATCAAAGTGGCGAGCACCGCAATGCGAAGCGTGCGCGCAAACATTTCGTGGAAATAGCTGTCGGACCAGATTTCGTGCCAATTCTTCAGAATGAAAACCGGCTCGATGCCCTTGTATTGTCCCCAATCATGGAAAGACAGCATCAAGGTCATCGCGAGCGGGATGACAACGACGGCGAGAAACAGCCCCAAGGCTGGCAGAACCAACGCCCAGGCTGATCGCGTTTGCTGCGTCATGGTGAGGGCGGACGCCATCAGGCTGCCTTGTCCGCAGCGCGCACGAAGGAATCCTCATTACGCCAGACGAGATGAACGGATTGGCCTTCTTCTGGCATGGCGGTACCATCATTCTGGCGGATGACAGTCGCGATCCCGACGGCGGTTTCGATCTGAAACAGCCAATGATTACCTTGGAAAATGCGTGTGCGCACGGCGCCACGGAGCCCAGTCGTTCCGAAGCCGATGCGCTCGGGGCGGATGGAGACAGTCACCGGACCAGCAATTCCAGCGTGCGCCGCATATGTATAATCAGCAATACGAATCTGGATCCCTGCGCCATTTGATTCTGCGTGGCCAGTAAAGCCGTTCGTCTTGCCAAGGAATTGCGCGACGAAGGGCGTCGCAGGTGTCTGATAGGTCTCCTGCGGTGACCCGATTTGCTCGATCACGCCCTTGTTCATCACGACGATCCGATCGGACAGCGCCATGGCCTCATGCTGGTCATGCGTGACGAGAATGGTGGTGGTGCCGAGATTGCGCTGGATCTGACGCAATTCGATCTGCATTTCCTCTCGCAATTTAGCGTCAAGGTTGGAGAGCGGCTCATCAAGCAATAGAATTTGAGGACGAATTACGAGCGCTCTCGCAAGTGCAACGCGCTGCTGCTGGCCTCCGGACATACGTCGTGGAAAGCGGTCTTCGTAACCGGCGAGCCCCACCAATGTCAGCGCCTCTCGAACGCGCAGGTCGCGTTCAGCGCTCGGCACGCCACGCATTTCCAGACCAAAGGCAACATTTTGTGAAGCAGTCATATGCGGAAATAACGCATAGCTTTGAAAGACAATACCTAGTCCACGGTCAGCCGGCTTTACATCGGCCAGATTTCGGCCATCCAATGTGATGCGACCTTCGCTCAGCGAAACGAAACCAGCAATCATTTGCAGTGTCGTAGTCTTACCACAACCAGAAGGCCCCAAAAGTGATACGAATTCGCCCTTGCGAACGGACAGATCAATTCCATTGACGGCGGTATGTTCGCCGAATGCCTTCGTCACGCGCTGTAATTCAAGAAAAGCCATGGCGATCGCTCTGTTTTGGTCTTCCGCCATTGGCGGAAGACCTTATTGCATTGCTACTCAGATCAGCGTTCGACTTCGCGGTTCCAGCGCTTGGTCCATTCTTCACGCTGCGGATTGATTGCATCCCAGTCCGGATTGTAAAGCTTTGCAGCACGGTCACCAATCGGCGCCATCTTCGCGAGTTCCGCCGGTACCTTCACAGTCTTGTTGACAGGGCCGTAGCCATAATCCTTCAGCAGGATTAGTTGCATGTTCGGCTCGAGCATTGCCTTAATGAAGTCAGACGCCATTTCAGCGTTACCAGCCTTTTCAATAGGGCAAGCTGATGCAAGCAAGGTGACTGCTCCTTCCTTCGGATAGACGAAATCGACAGGAAAACCTGTATTGGCGAAGGATTGTACGCGGCCCGTTCCCCATACACCGATGACTGCCTGACCCGACTGGAACAATTCGGTCATCTTACCTGGCGAGGGCTCATAAACGAGCACATTCGTGTTTACCTGATCCTTCATCACTTTGAAGCCTGGCTCGATGCTCTTCTCGCCGCCGCCATTCATTTTGGCAAACATGAGAAGTGTATAAAGGCCGTAAGTGTTGTTAATCGGTGGAATCACGACAAGTTTTTTAAACTTAGGATCTTTCAAATCATCCCAAGACGTCGGCGCAGCCCAACCCTTGTCGGCAAAGTATTTTGTATTGTACATAAGGCCTGTCGCAACGAGGCCGATGGCGACGGCCTTGTCATCTTTAAAGCGCGCGGCAGGATAAAGATCGGCTTCCGGCAATTTATCGATCTTGCGGCAAAAGCCTAGTTGAATGGCCTGATACATTGGGCCATCGTCGACAATTGCAACGTCGATTTGTTGATTGCCTTTCTGTGCCTGCAATTTCGCGAGTGTATCCGTCGAATTTCCCGCAACATATTCTACCTTAACGTTATGCTTCTTTTCGAACGCTGGGATAATTTCCTGACGCATAGTCTGTTCAAATGAGCCGCCATAACCGGCCACGTAGAAGGTTTTTGTTTGCGCAAAGGCTGCGCCCGCCGTCAAAGACAAAGCCAGCACACTTGCGGCTGTCAGCGATTTCACGGAAGCCATTCTTCTTCTCCATCCCCTGAAAGAGCCTCTCCCCGGCTCAGGGCATAGGTTTCCAAGAACAGATTTGGCCGTCAAATGAATAAATAGACGCTGACTATGTCTAAATGTTATAGTTCTACTATGGGACAACCGAACATCAGACAGATTGAGGCCTTCCGTAGCCTTATGGTCACAGGAAGCACGACCGTATCGGCTCGCATGATGGGCATTACCCAGCCTGCGGTAAGCCGTCTTCTCCGTGATTTGCAGGAGGGCCTTGGACTAAAGCTCCTGCAGAAGCGAGGGACCCGGCTTGTGCCTACTGCCGAAGGCGCAGCGCTTTATGCTGAAGTTGAGCGGTCATTCATCGGGCTTGATCGTATCCGTCAGGCAGCAGATGAAATAAGGACACGACGGACCGGAGCTCTGCGCATTGCGGTCTTGCCTGCGCTCGCTAACGGGTTCTTGCCGCGCTTTGCAGGGCGCTTCATGGCTGAGCGCCCTGAACTTGATCTGTCGCTCCATGGTGTTATCTCACCACTCGTTGTAGATTGGGTGACAAGCCGCCAGTGCGATTTCGGTTTCTCGGAGTTGCCCATTGCACATCCCGACCTACCTATTATCGCCATGCCCAAGCTTGCACGCGTGGCGGTGATGCCAAAGGGGCATCGGCTTTCACGTAAAAGTGTAGTGACGCCCGAGGATATGGCCGGAGAAAATTTTATTTCATTAAAACTCGGTAGCCAGAGCCGCTACGCAATCGACCAAGTTTTTTCTTCTAGAAATATTTCGCGTGTCATGCGCGTAGAAACACATCTTTCCGAAATCATGTGTGGCATTGTATCCTCAGGTTATGGCGTTGCGATTTGCGATCCATTCACGGCGTCTGAATTCGCATCCCGTGGCGTAGTGACAAAGCCCTTTGTACCTGAAATACCTTTTTATTTTGGTGTTTTGCTACCGCCAGGTGAAACTCTTGATGGAATTGGCCAGGATTTTGTCAATGAATTCTCGACGCTCGTCGTTCAAACATTTGACAAAGCATCGACCAAGCCACGTGTATAATTCTTTCGGACATATAATTAAATAGTATCGATATTTCGTCGAATTTTTTATTATGCATGAATTGTATTCAGTCGCACGTAATGTGCATAAATGACCTTTCGTTTTTTGCTATACAATTTATTTGGGCACCAAGATTACAAAACGCTATCGAGGGATATTAGAAGATTTTTAGAATGCATTAAACGAGAAAGAAAATAGACCTAAAGCACTTGATATTTCGCGTTTGCAGATCAGACAGATACTCTTAGTCATGGCACGCTAGAAGCATTTACCATTGAGCTAGTCCGCAAGAACACTGTTATGGTGATGACAGCGGAAGTTGAAGAGACTGCAGAACAAACAAAGATAACCCTGATCGGAAGGGTCTTAAAAGCGGACGACGAGTTTGAAAAATTTGTTGCAGGGGCCCACAGCCAGCTTTATCGAACGAACTATCCGTTTCGTGCTGCCGTTTAGGAAGCTAACCCA
>JBIIDD010000249.1:0-3129 GCA_044238565.1 Candidatus Nanopelagicales bacterium | reverse complement strand
GACCGCGTGCTGGCGCTGGCCGCGATCCGCGGCACCGACGGCCGCATCGCCGACGACGTGCGCGCGCTAGGAGTCGACGATCCGCTCCTGGACGAAGGACTGGCCGAGCTCGTGGCGGTCGTCGAGGCCGCCCAGGGCGTGCGACCCGGCGCTGTCGAGGCGGACCTCCACATTGCGCGCGGGCTGGACTACTACACCGGCACGGTCTACGAGACGACGCTCGAAGGCTTCGAGTCCTTCGGCTCCATCTGCTCCGGCGGCCGCTACGACGCGCTCGCCACGGACGGTCGCACGACGTACCCAGGTGTGGGCATCTCCTTGGGGGTCACGCGCCTGCTGTCGCTGCTGCTCGGGCGAGACCTTGCCCGGTCGACGCGCAAGGTGCCCTCAGCGGTGCTGGTGGCCGTGGTGGACGAGGGTTCACGACCCGCCAGCGACACCGTCGCCCATGCCCTGCGCGCACGCGGGATCCCCTGCGAGGTGGCACCGCGTGCCGAGAAGTTCGGCAAGCAGATCAAGCATGCCGACCGCCGTGGCATTCCCTACGTCTGGTTCCCCTCCATCGAGGGCGACACGGTGAAGGACATTCGCAGTGGGGAGCAGGTAGGCGCCGACGCCTCGACCTGGACACCCCCCGATACTGACCTGCGGCCACGGGTCGTGGCCACGACCGATCTTGACAAGGGAGCAACGTGATCCGCACGCACCGGGCCGGCACGCTCACCAGCGCCGACGAGGGCCAGGAGATCACGCTGGCGGGCTGGGTGGACCGTCGGCGCGACCACGGCGGTGTCGCCTTCCTCGACATGCGCGATGCGAGCGGAGTCGTTCAGGTTGTCGTCAACGACCCCGAGGTGGCGCACGGGCTTCGCGACGAGTACTGCCTCAGGGTCGTCGGGAGAGTCCGCCGCCGGCCCGAGGGAAATGAGAATCCCGAGATCCCCACCGGCGCTGTCGAGGTCGAGGCCAGCGAGGTGGAGGTGCTGAGCCCCGCGGCACCGCTGCCCTTCCCGGTCGATGACCGTGCGACGGTGGGTGAGGAGGCGCGACTGCGCTACCGCTACCTCGATCTGCGCCGCCCGTCCGTCGGCGGCAACCTGCGCATGCGGTCCAAGCTCAATCAGATCGCACGTGACGTCCTGCTCACCCGTGACTTCGTCGAGATCGAGACGCCCACCCTCACCGCCTCCACGCCCGAGGGCGCGCGCGACTTCCTCGTGCCGGCTCGCCTGCAGCCCGGCAATTGGTACGCCCTGCCGCAATCGCCGCAGCTCTTCAAGCAGCTCCTCATGGTCGCGGGCATGGAGCGCTACTTCCAGATCGCGCGCTGCTACCGCGATGAGGACTTCCGTGGTGATCGTCAGCCGGAGTTCACCCAGCTCGACATCGAGATGTCCTTCGTCGAGCAGGAGGACGTGATCGAGGTGGGTGAGGCCGTGATCCGCGCCCTGTGGCAGGGCATTCTCGGCGTCGACATCGGCGACGTGCCCCGCATGACCTACTTCGAGGCGATGCGTCGCTTCGGCACCGACAAGCCCGACCTGCGCTTCGGCCTCGAGCTCGTGGATCTCACCGACTACTTCAGCGACACTCCATTCCGCGTCTTCCAGGCTCCCTACGTCGGTGCAGTCGTCATGCCGGGAGGCGCCGATCAGCCGCGCCGGCAGTTCGACGCCTGGCAGGAGTGGGCGAAGCAGCGCGGGGCCAAGGGGCTCGCCTATGTCACGTTCGGTGCCGATGGCGAGCTTGGCGGTCCCGTCGCCAAGAACCTCTCCGACACCGAACGCGCGGGTCTGCAGGCAGCCATCGGGGCAGCGCCTGGCGATTGCGCCTTCTTCGCCGCCGGCCCGGCCTCCGACGCCCGCGCGCTGCTCGGAGCCGCGCGCGTGGAGATCGGGCATCGCCTGGGGCTCATCGACGAGGCGGCGTGGTCCTTCCTCTGGGTCGTCGATGCCCCGATGTTCGAGCAGGTGGAGGAGGACGACGGGTCGCAGGGCTGGACGGCCGTGCACCATCCCTTCACCTCGCCGAACTCAGACTGGATCGACACTTTCGAGTCCGCACCCGATCAGGCGCTGGCCTGGGCCTACGACATGGTGTGCAACGGCAACGAGATCGGCGGCGGTTCCGTGCGTATCCACCGCAAGGACGTCCAGGAGCGTGTCTTCGCGCTGCTCGGCATGGGCGAGGCGGAGGCGCAGTCGAAGTTCGGCTTCCTGCTCGAGGCGTTCCAGTACGGCCCGCCACCCCATGGCGGCATCGCGTTCGGCCTCGACCGCGTGGCCATGCTCCTGGCCGGAGCCTCGAGCATCCGTGACGTCATCGCCTTCCCCAAGACCGGCGGCGGTCAAGACCCTCTCACGGGGGCACCGACCTCGATCACGCCCAAGCAGCGCAAGGAGGCCGGCATCGATGCAGCACCCGCTGCGCCAGGCCAGGCCGGCTGACCCTTTCCTGCGCCTGCGCGTCGACGAGACAGCGATCGGGGCGTATGCGATCGACGGTGACCATGTCGTCTTCCTGCGCACCGGGCGAAAGTCGGGGGAGACCTGGGCGACGGGGCTGGGAGACGATCCCGCCCGCATCCTGGGCCTCATCGCGTCAGTGCGGGGGCACGGATTCGACGGCGTGACCGTGCATGACCATGTCTTCGCGCACCTGCCCGACGACCTGCGTGGCCCGGATCCCGGCCACTGGTCGCTGTGGGAGCTGCGTGGCGATCTGCCCGACGACGACGTGACCGCCCTGCTCGCACCCGACGATCCGCGTATCGATCCGCTGCTGGCGCATTCGTCATCGGCGTACATCTATGCAGGGGACCCGAAGGTCGTCGAGTGGCGCGGCATCCTCGACGGGGATCGCCTCCTCGCGGTGGGGGCGTGGACCATCTCGACGGGGGGCGATGCCCACCTCGTGAGCATCTGCACCGACCCGGATCTGCGCGGGCGTGGTCTGGGCCGTGCCGTCACCGCCGGTCTCGCTCGTGCCTCCCGCGGCCAGGGCGTGCCGATCGTGACCCTCGAGATGTACGCCGACAATGAGCCGGCGGCCCGCGCGTACGCCGCCGTGGGCTTCGTCGAGCGGGGCAGATATGCGTCCGCACTCCTCGGCGGGGGCCCCGCAGCTCCG
>JBIIDD010000247.1:0-3132 GCA_044238565.1 Candidatus Nanopelagicales bacterium | reverse complement strand
CAGGCCGATGGCGAGGAGGAAGGGACCCATCGGCAGGCCCGTCTGGCCCGCGGGTGCGGGCGCGGGCGGGATGTCCGCCGAGGCGATGATGAGCCAGATGCTGATGACCAGCATGACCGCGCTGATGACAGCACCGAGCGCGCGCATGAGCCGTACGCCGAAGACGACGACGGTGACTTCGATCGCGACGACGGCACCGAGCGCGAGGAAGAAGGAGACACCGAGCGATGTCGCGAGCGCGTCGACGCCGAATAGGTCGTTGAGTGCGTTGTAGGCGATGAGGCTCGAGATGAGGAAGACTTGCGGTACGACGTTCAGTGCGCCAAAGGCAAGGCGCCCGATAGGCATCTGCGCCATGCCCGTGCGCGGACCCCAGATGGAGATGAACGCGACCGATGCGGTCCCGAGGACGACGCCGATGGCGAGCCCGGCGAATCCAACGGCGAAGCCCGGACCGGCCGAGCCACCGGCCGCGACCATCCCGGTGATGATCGTCCCCGGAGCGAGGAGCACTCCGGCCCAGGCGGCGGCCAGGCTGCGGGGGGATCCGCTCCGATCGGACTCGGTCAGCCGATCCTCGGCGCCCATCCCGTCGTCGATGTCCGCCTCGACGGCCATGACCCCTTCATCGGACACGGGCCGAGGCTAGAGCCCGCGTGGCGCACTGTCAGTCATATCCGAGTTCGTGCAGTCGATCGTCGTCGATGCCGAAGTGGTGAGCGATCTCGTGCACGACGGTGATCGTCACCTCCTCCACGACATCCTCGTAGGTATCGCAGATGCGCAGGGTGGGGTTGCGATAGATCGTGATGCGGTCCGGCAGGGCACCGGCGTACGTGCCGTCGCGCTCGGTGAGGGCGATGCCCTCGTAGAGGCCGAGCAGATCGGGATCATCCGGTGGGCCCTCGGCCTCGATGACGAAAACGACGTTGTCGACGAGGCGAGCCAACTCGGCCGGCACTTCCTCGAGGGCCTGAGCGACGAGCTCCTCGAACTCCGCGGGCGAGACCTCGATCACGTTCCCATCCTGCCCTGAGCCGGCCCGTGCCTCACCTACCGGGCGAAGGCCGCGGCGAGGGCCGCGGTCGCCTCCGAGGTGCACGCGGCATCCGATGCCGGCCGGGAGCGCGCTGCGGAGCCGCCGGAGAAGCCCACGAGCGCAGGGAAGCCGAGCACATCGGTGAGCGAGTAGAACTCGGTCCAGCGCAGTGAAGCGGCGGTGCCCGCGGGAGCACCCGGCACACCTCCGCCCACGATCCCGTAGACGCGGTGGTCGCCCCACCACTGCTCGTCGTAGCGCAACACGACCTTCTCGAAGACGCCGGTGACCAGGCTGCGCGATGCCTGCCTGAGCGCTGGGGGCCACGGGTCGATCGCGGGCAGACCGGCGCGCAGGAGCGAGAGCGGGACGGCGACGACGACGACATCCGCAGTGAGTGTGCGCCCCGACTGCAGTCGCACGCGCACGTCCTGACGTGATGCCGCCACCGAATCCACCGGAGCGCTCAGGCGCACATCGACATCGGTGAGGAGTCGCTCCGGGATCGATGCGTATCCGCCCGCGATGAGGACATCGCCTCCCTGGTACGCACCCCCCTCCTGCGTCGCACGCACGCCGAGTCGCGAGGGATCGAGGGCGTACTCCTGGGTGACCTCCACCTGAGCCGCCCACGAGTCGATGCGACCCGTCGTCCAGCCCTGGCGCTCCAGCCACTGCGCCACGCTGAGGGATCGCGGCGGCCAAGCCTCACCGAGTTGCTCGAGGAGTCCGTCGAGCCGGGTCCACTGCCGGACTGCTTCCGCCGAGAGCCTCCCCGTGACCGTGTCGCGGGCCACGGCGTCGTCGTAGTCGGTGGGGACGAGCCGAAGCCCGGCTTCGCGCGCGAGCGGCACGAGCGGGTTGCCGCCTGTGCCGTGAATCCATGCGGCGCCAAGCTCCACAGGAGGCCCCCAGGCACGGTCGCTGCGGATCCTTCCGCCGATGCGGTCTCGGGCTTCGAGCACCGTCACGCGCACACCCGCGTCAGCGAGTGACTGCGCGGCTGCTGCCCCTGCCATGCCGGCGCCGATGACGATGGCTGTGCGCGCGTCGGCGCGATCGAGGAGACGGCGTACGGCGTGCCGGCCAGAGAGATAGGCACCCGTGGTCGTCGACGGATACTGAGTGCTGGCGTACTCCCCGGCGAGCACGATGCGTCCGCCGATGAGCGCGTTGGCGAGCGTGGCACGCACGGATGGCGATGTGCCGACCGGCAGCGCGGAGTAGGAGCCTCGAGACCACGGATCGGTATCCCAGCGCGTGACCAGCGAAGCGGTCGGGGCCGGGATCGACCGGCGAGCCGACGCGGTCGTGGGATCGAGGCGCAGCACGAGTGGCGCAGCCGCGAGGCCGAGTCCGGCAGCGAGGAAGCGCCGACGATCCATCCCGTCAGCCTGCCATGGGACGAGGGGCGGTTGCCGCCTACGGGGCGGGAAAGACGAGCGTGGTGGGGCCGAGGGCACCGGTGACGCGCAAGGTCGCGATGGCGCCGGAATCGTCGGCGTTCCACGATCCCGAGACCGTGCGCACGCCGCCGACTCCCGGCACACGCAGATCGACCGAGACATTGCCGGTGGTGCGCTCCCAGGTGAAGGAGCCACTCACCGGCAGATCACGCACGAGCGTGACGCCAGTGAGAGTGAATCGCACGCGCGTGTCACCCGTGTAGCGCCACTCACCGCCGCGCAACCCGTGGCCGGTATCGGAGTAGCCCTGCCACCACCGATCGATGAGATCAGCAGCGGTGTTGGCGGCGGACACCGTGACGCGCGCGACCGTGTCGTCGACCACGCCGGAGGGCAGCTGCACGCGCGCCAACTCGCGCGGGTAGGTGCCGACGGCGCGGATGATCGGGGCGGCGTCCGCGCATTGCTCCAGCGATGCCGGGATATCGAGTCCGCCGGTGCGGATGACGTGGCGCACGAGGCGGGGACCGCAGCTATCCGGTCGTGCACCACCCACGACGTGCAGGCCGTTGGCCACCACGATGTGGCGCGACAGCGGGAACCGCTCGGCAACCATGTCGCCCTCGGCCGCCGTGGTGATGGTGTCGAGTTCGCCGGAGAGCACCAGGGTGGGCACCGCGGGATATC
>JBIIDD010000248.1:0-3132 GCA_044238565.1 Candidatus Nanopelagicales bacterium | reverse complement strand
CGATCAAGTCCTGGGCGGCGAGGTGCGGACGGTCGTCGATCATCGGATAGGGGGCCATGACGAAGCACAGATCGGGTCCGCCCTCATCTCGCACGCGCAGCCCGGTAGCGAGAGCCAGTCCACCGCCGGCGCTGAGGCCGAACATCGCCAGGCGATCTTCGTTGATCTCGAGAATCGTCGCGTGACGTCCCATCCATCGCAGACCGGCCATGCAGTCGTCGAGCGCTGCGGGATAGGGGTGCTCGGGTGCGAGCCGATAGTCGACGGACACGATCACCGCCCCGGTGATCTCGCACAGCATCAGTGCCGGGAGGTGGTCGAAGTCCAGATTGCCAAGCACCATGGCGCCGCCGTGGATGAGGTAGATGCCCGGCCGGGTTGTGCTCGGGGTGTGCGGTCGGTAGATGCGGAGCGTGAGTTCGCCGGCCGGTCCCGGCACGATCACATCTTCGACGTCGACGGTCGGGTAGGGCGTGACCTGCCCGCAGACCGACGCCAACATGGCGTGGAGCGGCCGGCGCTGGGCGTCGATGTGCTGACCGTCTTCGTAGGGGGGAAGTGTGGCGTATCCGGCGGCCAACGGTTCGAGAATCTCCGGTCCCACGCGAAGAGCCTACAGTCGGCCCGCGCTGATGACGCGCTGGAGGAAGTCTCGCGTGCGGGGCTCGCTGGGGTCGGAGAAGATGACGTCCGGCGGTCCTTGCTCTAGAAGCACTCCCTCGCTGAGGAAGCACACCCGGTGTGACACCTCTCGTGCGAAGGACATCTCATGCGTGGCCAGAATCATCGTCATGCCCGACAGCGCAAGTTCGCGAACCATGTCCAATACCTCCGCGACCAATTCGGGATCAAGCGCCGACGTGATCTCGTCCAGAAGGATTGCTTCCGGGCGCATCGCGAGTGCACGGGCAATCGCTACTCGCTGTTGCTGACCGCCGGACAGTTGGTCTGGGTACTTATCCGCCTTGTCCGCCAAACCAACGCGGTCGAGGAGGTCGATGGCAAGTTGCGCGGCTTCTGGCCTCGCGACTCCTCCCGAGTGCACCGGACCGACCTCAATGTTCGCCTTCACAGTCATGTGAGGGAATAGGTTGTACGACTGGAAGACGATTCCGACCCGACGACGCAAACGATCTACATCCACTCCGGGACCGGAAACAAGGTCCCCATCAACGTAGATCTGACCCCCGTCAATGGCTTCTAGGGCATTCACGCAGCGAAGCAGCGTCGACTTGCCGGAGCCCGAAGCGCCAATGAGGGATACGACCTCGTGGCGATCGACATCGAGGTGGATGCCCTTGAGTACCTCGTGGGCGCCGTACCTCTTGCGGACGTCGCGAATCTCGATAAGGGCCATGGCTAACTCTCCTTGCGTCGCCGGTCACGGGCGAGGAGCCCATCAACGAGTCGAGTCTGCGGGATTGTCAGGATGATGAAGAGAGCGCAAACCACGACCACAGGTGTGAGGTTGAAGTAGTTGGCTGAGTAGATGCGTGCCTGAGCAAACGCGTCGACGAGGCCGAGAATGCCCACGAGGGCGGTGTCCTTCTGCATGCCGACGAAGAAGGTCAGCAGTGCAGGGACGATGCGTCGGATGGCCTGAGGCAGCACGACTATGCGCAGCGTCTTCGAGGCGGAGAGGCCGAGCGAGCGGCCCGCGGCAACTTGGCTGGGGTGGATCGTCTCGATCCCGGCCCGGTACACCTCGGACACGTAGGCGCTGTACGTCAGGGCGAGCGCGAGGATCGCGTAGACAACAGGTGACTGGTCCGCAACGACGGGGATCCCGGTGAGCGGCAGACCAAAGCCGATCAGGTAGATGAGGATGATCGCCGGAACCGCGCGGAAGAGATCCACCCACGCTATCGCCAGCGCGCGAATCGGCCGGAAGGGTTTCCCCGGAAGGAGGCGGCCAATGGCGATCACGAGTCCTAGCACGAGCACGATGAGCATGGACACCACGGCGATCTGGACGTTGAGCATCAGAGCTCTGAGGATGCCTCCAAAAGTCAACGTGACCATGTCCCACGAGAGGAAGACCGTGCGGACAGCACCGTCATTTGCCGTCAGGACGACGACAATGAAGAGAACGGGTAGGTAGGCGCCGAGGTAGCCAAACGTGCCGAGGGATCGCCCGCGCGATGCCGCGGCAAAAATTCGAGAGGTCGCCGAGTCTCCGGCAGCCCACTTGCGTCGTGCTGCAAGTGAATCTCGCAATGCGGCGATAGGAGGAAGGATCAGCACAGGACTGAGGGCGGCTGCGCCAAGGCACAGCCAGCGCACCGCGGAACCTATGGCCTCCGCCTGAGCTGCAGCGACGGAGAAGACGTACCAGCCGGCGATGACGACCAGTGAGGCAATGGTGAGGCTGGTGAACGCGCGAGTGAGGGATGCGGGCGGGGGGCTATGACGTGATGTGGGGAGGGACGACGACTCGCCGTCGCCCCTCCCCGCATGAATCTGTTCTGTCACGGGGTCCAGACCGGTACTTCGTTCGGGTTGCGGCCCAAGTCAGGCACGAGCCATGTGTCGATCAGGGAGTCCATCTGGCCACTGGCGGACATATCATCAATGACGGAGTCGATGGCGGCCTTGTTCGGTGAACCCTTCGGGAGGACCGCGGCTGTGTCTCCGCCGACATTTACCTGGCCGAGAACCACAAGCGCTCCGTTGGAGGCCTTCTCCGCTTGCAGTTGTAACGGTAGATCGAGAACGGTTGCCTCAACCTGTCCCGCTGCAACCGCCGCGTTCATCTCAGGAACACCCTGGTAGGTGCGCCACTCCTGAGTCGGCTTTAGCGTGTCCTTGAGCCAGGACTCCTGAACCGAAGCAAGGTAGACACCAAGAAGCGCATCCTTCATCGTTTCCGCCGTGAGACCGGAGCCCGCCTTGGCGAGGACGCCGCTCGTCTGCACAAGGTACGTCGATGAGAAGTCGACATTCTCCTCGCGCTCCGGCGTCTTGAAGATTCCGGACATGGCCAAGTCGTAGTCCCCAAGTTGGCCAGCGACTAGGGCTGCGAAGTCGACATTCTTTACGGTGATCTTCTCAAGACCGGCTCGGTAGGCGATCTCAGCCGCGATGCAGTACTCGAATCCTCCATCGATGGTCTCTGGCGTGTCTCCTCGAAAG
>JBIIDD010000246.1:0-3133 GCA_044238565.1 Candidatus Nanopelagicales bacterium | reverse complement strand
GGCCGACACACTCGCCTTCGTCGCCCGCTGGACGGGCCTCCAGGGCTAGTCGTCACCACGCGTCTTCTGGGTCAGGGTCGCCAGCACCATTGCTGCACCCCACGGGCCCATGACCCAAATGGGCCAGTAGTAGCCGGGTGAGTCGCCTCCAGCGACCCATGAGGCGAGCCAGACGACGTTGACGATCGCGGATACGCCGAGCCAGGAGGCCCACCCTGCACGGAGGTCACGCCGACGCTTCGCCGCCTTCGCGTCCTGCTCCTGACGCTGGGTTGAGGCGGGGACAACCACGGGCAGGTCCGCCGTGATCGGAACGAGCTCACCGTAGGTACGCGCAGCATGCACCTGGTCGAGCCTCTGCTCGAGCTCCCCCTGCGTGATACGACCTTCAGCGAAGGCTTCCCGCAGCGTCTCCGCCGCGGCATCACGGTCAGTGTCGGCCGCCCGCTGACCCGGGTCCGGACTGGACATGTCGCAAGACTAGCGGCGGATCTGCAGGATCGGCTCCCTCGCGCCAGAATGAGGACGTGGAGCGGCTCTGCTTGGTGACAGGCGCGACGGGGTACGTCGGCGGGCGCCTCGTGCCGCGACTGCTCGAGGCAGGCTTCCGCGTGCGGGTGCTGGCGCGTCACCTTGATCGGATTCGCGACCTGCCATGGGCCGATCAGGTGGAGGTCGCCGTCGGCGACGCGGGCGATCCCGCCGCGATCAGCGCGGCACTCGAGGGGGTCGACGTGGCCTACTACCTCCTCCACTCCATCCAGCAGGGCTCCGAGCTCGAGTCGGAGGAGGCACGCGTAGCGCGCACCTTCGCTGCGGCCGCGTCCGCACAGCATGTCGGGCGCATCGTCTACCTCGGCGGTCTCGCGCCGGAGACGCCACCGGAGAAGATGAGCCGCCATATGCGCTCGCGCTCCCAGGTCGGCGAGATTCTGCGTGCGTCCGGAGTGCCCACGTGCGAGTTCCGCGCAGCGGTGGTCATCGGCTCGGGGTCGGCATCCTTCGAGATGCTGCGCTACCTCACCGAGCGCCTACCCGCGATGATCACCCCTCGCTGGGTCCGCCAGCGCACGCAGCCGATCGCCATCCGCGACGTCCTCCGCTATCTCGTGCATGCAGCCGACCTTCCCCCTGAGGTCAATCGCGCCTTCGACATCGGCGGTCCCGAGGTGATGACCTACCAGGGCATGATGCAGCGCTACGCCGCCGTCGCCGGACTGCCCAAGAGGCTCATCCTGCCCATCAACCTCCTCTCGCCCGGCCTGTCGAGCCACTGGGTCGGCCTCGTCACCCCCGTGCCCCGGCGCCTCGCGCGCCCACTCGTGGAGTCGCTGCGCCATCCCGCGGTGTGCGGCGATCACGACATCGCTCGCTACATCCCGGATCCTCCCGAGGGCCTGCTGCCCTTCGACACCGCGGTCGAACTCGCCCTCGCCCGCATCCGTGACGCTGACGTCACCACGCGCTGGTCGGATGCGTCCACACCGGGTGCGCCCAGCGATCCTCTCCCCTCCGACCCGGAGTGGTCGGGCGGTTCCCTCTACACCGACGTGCGCGTCGTCGAATCCACCGCGAGCCCGGAGACCCTGTGGCATGCGGTCGAGGGGATCGGCGGTGAGCACGGCTACTACACGGGCAACATCCTGTGGCAGGCACGTGGCTTCCTCGACCGCCTCGTGGGCGGAGTGGGTCTACGCCGAGGCCGGCGCGACCCCAATCACCTTGTCATCGGCGACGCCATCGACTTCTGGCGCGTGGAGGAGCGCATCCCACCGCGCCTGCTGCGCCTGCGCGCCGAGATGAAGATGCCCGGCCTTGCGTGGCTGGAGTTCACCATCGAGCCGCGCGAGGGCGGCGGCTCACGACTCACCCAGAGGGCGGTCTTCCACCCGCAGGGCCTCACCGGACACGCCTACTGGTGGTCGGTGGCGCCCTTCCACCGCTACGTCTTCCCCGGCATGGCAGGCCACCTCGTCGAGGAAGCCGAGAGGCATCCCGCCGCGTCATCGGCCTCGCCCGCAGCGTAGAAAGGTAGTCATGGGTCTCATTCGCCGCGCAGCGTCACTCGCCTCGGTCCCCGTCACCACGGGAGCCCGGCTTGCGGGCGCCGCCACGGCCACCGCTTTCGGCGCCGATCGCGACGCGGTCTACGCCAAGGCGACCGCCGCCTCGGTCGAGACCCTCACCACGGCGCTCGCCAAGGCCCGCGGGCCGGCGCTGAAGTTCGGCCAGGCCCTGGCCGTCTTCTCCTCTGCGCTTCCCCCGGATCAGGCAGCCCAGCTGACCGCCCTGACGCGCCTCTACGAGGACGCCAAGCCCCAGCCGCTCAAGACACTCGAGAAGCAGTTGAAGCAGCTCCCCAAGGGTGTCGACATCGAGCCCGAGGCGATCGCGGCAGCCAGCCTGGGCCAGGTGCATCGCGGCACGTGGACCGACGGCACCCCGGTGGCGATCAAGGTGCAGTACGCCGATGCGCCCAAGGTCGTGAAGTCCGACATGATGCAGCTTCGCGCCATGGCCCCTCTCGTTGGCCGGTTGCTTCCCACCCTCGATGTCAAGGCACTCGTCGACGAGCACGCCGCACGCCTTGCCGAAGAACTCGACTACACCCATGAGGCCGCGTGGCAGAAGCGCTTCCGCAAGGCGTGGAAGTCCGAGGGGATCGTCATTCCCAAGGTGCACTTCGCCACGCAGACCCTGCTCGTCACCGAGTGGGTCGACGGCACTCCCTTCACCGCCCTCGTCGACGAGTCAGCCCACCGCCGTGACGCCGCCGGCCGCCAACTCGCGCGCTTCTGCTTCTGGTCGCCGCGTCTTGTGGGCGCCACGCATGCGGATCCGCACCCGGGCAACTTCCGACTCCTTGACGACAATCGTCTCGCTGTCCTCGACTTCGGCAGCGTCGCCGATGACACAGGGCTCTTCACGCATCTCTTCGCACAAACCCTGATTCTCGCCACGCGCGGCGACTACGACGCCGTGCTCGAGGCCTGGCGCAAGGCCGGGCTCGTGAGCGACTCCACGACGACCGACCACCTCATGGAGATGCTCGATCCCGATGATCGGCCCTACACGCGCGAGGAGTTCACCTTCAGCAAGGAGTGGCTGCAGTCCCGGTCACAGCAGTTCCAGG
>JBIIDD010000245.1:0-3166 GCA_044238565.1 Candidatus Nanopelagicales bacterium | reverse complement strand
CATGGCCGTGCTCAATACCGACCCCCAGGATGTGGCCACGATCTCCGCCTACTTCGACGCCAATTGGCCCCCCTACGCCCCCTACCCGGTCTCAAGCCGAGCCTCCCTGGTGTGGAGCCCAAGCGGCGTGGAGTACTCCCCGGTGGGCAACTCGGTGGCGGTGCTCACCGCCTTCATCCAGGGGGCGAAGGAGAGCCTCGACATCTACGCCGAGTACATCCAGGACGACGCCTTCCTCGTGCCGATGATCATTGAGCGCGCTCAGGCTGGCGTGAAGGTGCGGATCCTCGCCAACTCGGACGGCCAGTCACCCGACATGGTGTCGAAGCTTCGGGGTGCCGGAATCGAAGTGAAGTTCGATCCCATCTACGACGGAATCACCTCGACGCCGATGTTCATCCACACCAAGACGATGTTCGCCGACCCGGGCCTGCCCGATCAGACGGCCTTCATCGGGTCGCAGAACACCTTCATCAACGAATCCCCGGAAGCAATCCTCGAGCTGGGAGTCATCGTCAAGGATCCGGCGACGATCGCGGAAGCGCACTCCTACTTCGATACTGATTGGGTCACGGCGACCGACACGCAGGCTTCACCCAGTCCGGCCGGGGACTGACGCATGCGTGCCCTTGGCCTCATCGGCGCGGCCCTCGCCCTCGTGGCCTGCTCGGGTTCACCAGCGGCGACCCTTCCCACTCCTCCACCCCTGCAGGTCGAGCGGACCGGGATGATCACACTGGAGTCGATCCAGCCCGAGGACGGCATCGATGCCGTCACCCGCTTCATTGACGAGGCGGCGACGTCAGTCGACATCGCCGTCTACCAGATGGATCCTGGCTACAGCCCGCTCATCGAAGCCCTGACGCGCGCGAAGGAGCGCGGTGTGCGTGTGCGGATCCTGCTCTCCGGCACGATCTATCCGCCGGGCTCCACCAATGACAACCCGCGCGACGTGGAGATCCTTCGCGCGCAGGGATTCGAAGCGGCTCTCAGTCGCCCTGAGTTCAGCTTCTCGCACTGGAAGGTCCTCGTCATCGACGCAGGCACCGCCGGTGCACAGGCGCTCATCTGCGACTTCAACCTCGAGGCCGGCTACTTCGGGATCGATCCCCAGTACCCGAATGAGGGGGATACGCGCGGCATGGCCGTGCTGGACACGGATCCCGCAGACGTCGACATGATCGCTCGCACCTTCGACGCCGACTGGCCGCCGTACAAGCCCTGGCCCGCCAACGACCGACCCAACCTCGTGTGGTCGCCGAGTGACAGCACCTGCGACTCGACGAGCTGTACGTCGGCGTACCCGCTGGAGCCGGTGGGCAACTCCCGCGACGTCATGCTCTCGCTGATCGGCAACGCCCAGGAGTCGCTCGATATCTACGCCCAGGCCCTGGCCGAGCCTTCTCAACTGCTCACGCCGCTCCTCGACGCCGCGAATCGCGGGGTAAAGGTCCGCATCATCGGCAATGACGGCGGGATCAACACCGATGCTCTCGGCAAGCTCAAGGACGCGGGCGCCGAGATCATCATCAACCCCACGGATCCCGGCGGCGACGGCAAGGTGATGTACATCCACACCAAGACGATCGTGGTGGACGCGGGGCAGCCTGATGCGATTGCCTATGTCGGATCCATCAATCCTTTCCTTGACGAATCGATCGACACGGAGCGCGAGCTCGGCGTGCTGCTGACGGATCCCACCTCCATCGAACGCATCATGCTCATCTTCGACCGTGACTTCGGCTCCGGCGAGCGCGCATGAGCCCTACTCGGCGTGAGGTCCTCGCCTGGAGCGCGTGGGCAGCAGGGGGTCTGGCACTCACCGCGTGCTCAACGGGCAGCGCCAGGCCCGTGCCCTCACCCGCCGACACCGGCAGCGTGTCCAATGCCGAGAGCCTCGCGACTCTCGCACTATGGACCGCGCAGCGCGGCGCCGATGCTGGGTCCTACGGCATCGGTGGTGCTCTTGTGGAGTCCGCAACGGGTCGCGTGCTCCAGACCATGCCCAACCGAGTCTTTCGCACCCTGTCTGGCGGGGGCACCTTCGTGGAGGACCCCACCGCGCACGGAGAGCGTCAGCTCATGTCGTGGTACCTCGCACAGCGCGAGACCCTCGGCTTGCTCGACCCACAAGCACTGACGGTCGTCACCACATTGGATCCCTGCCTCATGTGCGCCAGCTCTCTCCTCGCCGCAGGGGTCAACGTGGGTGTCGTGGCCATCGACGACTACTCCGGGGTCAATTTCGACTCCAGCGGGTCCTTCGGTGATCTGCCCGAGCCACTCCGCTCCCAGGCTCTTGCCACCTTCGGCTACTACGCGGTTGAGGGCGGTCGGGCGTTCCAGGGCAGCCGGGCTATCGCCTATGCCGACGAAACGATCACCCAGGACACGCTCGATGCGAGCGCCAATCTCTACTCCACCTCGGCCGACACGGTGCGCAGCGCACGACGGGAGAGCGGAGTAGCCCCGTCCAAGTTGACCGACCCATCGACCGATCCCTCGGCAATCGATGTCATCCGGGCCTTTCAGGTCACGTGTCCCGAGGCCTTCAGCATCAAGGTCCGAGACCCCCGCCTCCCCGATCGACGCGTCTACGACGTCCTGGTCGATGTCGTCCGTCGCAGCCCCGGCGCCACGAACGCGGTGGCCTTCATCGATCCCTTTGGCAATCTCGTCACCGCCCAGGCCGATCAGCAGGAGGTCAATCTCCTCAGCACCGCCTTCGCCCTCTGCACGCGCGCCTATGCGCAGACCCGGTATGCGCTCATCGATTCGGAATCCACGCTCGCGATAGCAGAACAGACATTGACGAATCCCAACTACGGCACCTTCGTCTTCCTCGAGGCACCCAACCCCACGATGGCGACGGGCATGTTCGATATCGGCGCTTACGGCTCCACGATGGGCGGGGCAACGATGCCGACGATCCCGAGCGCCTTCCAGTACTTCGAGTTGCCTCCTGGAGTGACGGAGAAGCAGCTCCAGGACGTGATCTACCCGCTCCCGCCGCTCTACTCGCAGAACATCAAGATCTCACCCCAGCGCGTGGTGGGGGTCACCTAGGCGTCGAGGCGGCCATCCGGATCGAACCCGCGCGGCAGGACGACGGCCGGCACTGTGCATGAGCGCAACAGCTTGTGGGTGAGGTCGCCGAGGAAGACAC
>JBIIDD010000011.1:0-11335 GCA_044238565.1 Candidatus Nanopelagicales bacterium | reverse complement strand
GCGCGCGACGCCGAACTCAGTCTGGTCCGCACCGAGGGCCTCGCGAGCGGTCGTAAGCGCCTGGTCGATTTCGGCGGCCCCGGGCAGGCCTGGTGTCGCCGCGAGGGCCTCGTCGACGAGCGCGGTGGCCTCGTCGAGCGCGGCGTAGGCGTCGGCGGAACTCACACCGGGCACCCACGCGACCTGGGCCGCCGCACAGGCCGCACCCAGCTGGGCGCCCGCGCCGATGAGACCCTCGGCCGCGTCCACCGCCTGGCTGGCGGTGTCAATGGCCTGCTGGCCCTGGGACACGGCCTCATTGACGGCACCGCATCCGGTGAGCAGGAGGCCAGCTAGGGCACCGGCTGCGACGACAGCCGGGACGCGCCGCCGGCGCGCATGTGAGCGAAGCATGGGGCACTCCTCGAGAACGTCACGAAAGACGTCTCGGTCTCCCATCACCGTGACCCACTCGACGAGACCGGCTGAGCCGATCCGCCGAGGAGGCACGACCGAAGCCCCGGTCGCCCATGGGGGCGACGTATTGACGAGGTCTCCGCGCGGAGGTACTCCCCTTGACCCCTCTACGTTAGGGAAGGTCGCCGCTCCTCGCAAATCGGCTAGCCCAGGAGCGCGATGACCCGATCGGGGCAGTCGGTGATGATGCCCTCGACGGCGCACTCGTCGACGAGCAGGCGCACGAGGGCATCCAGGCTCGGTGCGCAGTGGGGCAGGTCATCGGCACGAAGGGTCCACGGCGTGACGTAGAGACCCGCATCGTGGGCGCGAGCCGCGAGGTCGCCGGCTGCCATGGGCAAGCCACGGCGCAGGAGCATGCGGACGTCGGGGCCGATGCCATCGGCCCACCCGCGGATCCGCTCCATCGCATCAGGCTCGAGCATCCAGTCGTAGTCGTAGGTCTCCCACGTGCCATCCGGCTTGCGCTCATACGTCTCGTGATCGTCGGTGTGGCAGATGAGCTGAGTGAGGGGTACGTCGACGCCCGTAGCGGGGCCCACCTCGGCTCGGATGCGCTGCAGCGCGTGGGCGTCGAAGCTCATGACGCGGCAATGGTCCTCGCGCGTGCGATAGCCGTACCGCGCGAGGACGTCGTACACCGCAGAGGGAAGGTCCTTGCCCTCCTGCTCGTGGAACCACGGTGACTTGAGCTCCGTGAAAATGCCTACATCGCGGCCCGAGCTGTGTCGCAGACCTCGGAGGAACTCCAGCTCGGACTCAAGAGTGTGGAAATGGAAACTCGACTGCCAGACCGGGAAGCGCTCGGGGAAGACGGCGACATCGCGGCCCTCGACGACACTGAAGCGTTCCGTGACCGCAAGGCTGAGGATCTCGTCGAGGTCGAAGTCGATGACATAGAAGTGACCGTCGGCGCGCTGGCGCCCGGGGAAGCGCTCAGCGACATTGCTCACGTTGTCGAGCCAGAGGTCGTGGTTGATGAGCAGGCGGTCGTCGCGCGTCATCACCACGTCGTGCTCGACGTAGTCGGCACCCATGCCGACGGCAAGGGCCTTGGCCGGGAGGGTGCCCTCGGGCAGGTAGGCGCTCGCTCCCCGGTGTGCGATCACGAGCGGCTCCATGTCGCGCAGGCTAGCGCCCTCGGGCCGGTGACCCCTGACTTGCCTGCGCCATGCGTGCCCGGCACAGTGGAGGCATGAGCACACTCACCTGCCCCAAGTGCCACGGCGACATGCGCAGCTACGAGCGCAGCGGCGTGCATGTCGACCAGTGCGCTGAGTGCCGAGGCATCTTCCTCGACCGCGGCGAGCTCGAGCGCCTCGTCGACGCCGAGAACTCCTGGGCCGATCGCGCGACTGCCCCGGCTGCCCCGGCTGCCCCGGCTGCGCCAGCACCCGCCGCCCCTGCCCCGCCGGCACAGCCCGGCTACGCCATGCCCCCGTCCTACGACCAGGGCTACGACCCGCGCTACGACCGCGGCTACGACGACTACCGGGGCAAGAAGCCCTACAAGAAGCGCAAGAGCTTCCTCGAGGAGCTCTTCGACTGATCCCAGCGCCTAGCATGGGGCGGTGCGCCGAGCAGGGATCGTCATCATCAGTCTGCTCGTTGCCCTTCCGCTCATCGGTGCCGCTCGCGCATCAGCCGAGTCCACGGCGTACACCGAGCCGACTCCGCGCGCATCGCTCGACTGGCGCTCCTGCGGGAGCGGCAGTCCGGCCCGATGTGCCACCTTGGTCGTGCCGCGCGACTGGGGTGACAAGCGCGTCGACGGCACCTACCGCCTGTCCGTCGCGCGCATCCCTGCCGAGAAGCCCGCGGAGCGCATCGGTGTCCTGACGTTCAACCCGGGCGGTCCCGGCTCAGCCGCTGTCTCCAACATCACCTGGGTGCAGGGCATGCTCCCTCAGCGCATCCGAGACCGCTTCGACATCGTCGCCTGGGATCCGCGCGGAGTGGGCGGGTCGGAGCCGAGCATCTCCGGATGCACCGTCAAGGACATCGCTCCCCCCAGGACCGGTGCGGTCGACTGGGACGCCTGGGCGGAGAAGTACGTGCGCGTGAACGGCGAGGCCGCGGCGGCGTGCTTCGAGTCCAATCGGCGGCACGCGCCCTACGTCGGCACCTGGCAACTCGTGCGTGACCTCGACGCGCTACGCGAGGCTCTCGGCGAGGACGCACTCAGCTTCTGGGGGATGAGCTACGGCACCACGGTGGGTCGCGCCTACGCGCAGTACTTCCCCGACCGCGTGCGTGCGCTGCTCCTCGACGGAGTCATCTCGCCGTTGAGCACGATCGAGCTCTGGTCACGCGAGCACACCTGGGATGATCCGCTGGCCATCGACACGATGCTCAACGCCCTGGGCCCGACGTACCAGGCCAAGTACAACCGGGTCATGTCATCGCTGCAGTCCCGCACGCTGCGATCCAGCGACGGGAGCCGGATCACGCGGTGGACCGTGGGCAAGGACATCATCAGCTGGGCCTCCTACCAGTCCACCTGGAGTTCGGTCGCCGCGCTGCTCGACCGCGTCGACGCCGGCCTGCGGGCCGGCGACAGTCGCACGATGCAAGAGCAGATAGATGCGGCCGCACGCATGCTCACCGCATCGGATGGGCCCGAGCCCAAGGGCTGGTTCGACCCGCAGTGGACGTACGTCAACTGCTCCGACATGCCCGATCGACCCTCGGCGGCACGCCTCGCGGAGATCGCACGCGAGGGTGCGGCGGCGGGGGGCGTGCACATCGGACAGTCAGCGCTGCGGGAGGGGGCGCAGTGCGCAGGTCTTCCGCGCTTCGGTCGGTCGATCCCGCGCATCCTCGACCCCGTCGAACTGCCCACTCCCCCACTTGTCGCCAACGCACTCGCGGACAACCGCACGCCGTGGACTGCCGCGGTGGAGATGCAACGGGCGTTCGTCGGGGCGCGCACCGTGCAATACGGCGGCACCCACCACATCGTCTACGGCCGTACGACCTCCTGCGTCGACCGGCCCATCACGCGCTATCTCGTCAATCTGCGGCTGCCCGGGCGCGACATCACCTGCCCGCTGCGGTACTGATCGCCATGGACGACGCCCCCCGCACCCTGCCCGAGGCGGTCCGCCGGGCCGCGGCACTGTGGCCTGACCGCACCGCCTGGGTCTTCGACCTGCGCGAGGGCCCGGAAGCCCAGGCATCCGCATCGCTCACCTTCGCTGAGATCGCAGAGGCGACCGATCGCGTGGCACGTCACCTGCGCGCGCGAGGGATTCGCTCCGGCGATCGCGTCGCCGTGCTGCTGCACAACCGACCAGAGGCCGCCATCACGTGGCTCGCTCTCGCCCGCCTGGGTGCCACATCCGTCCCCCTCAACACCAAACTGCGCCACGCGGATGCCGGCTGGATCCTCGCCCGATCGCGTGCAGTCGCCCTCGTCACCACCCCGGGACTCGCGGATGGCATCGCACCCGTGCCGTTGCCCGTGATCGACGTGGCCGACCTTGCCGTCGATCCTGCTGATTCCGCGCCGTTGCCCGAGGTGCACGATCCCGACGACATCGTCAACGTGCAATTCACCTCGGGAACCACCGGTCACCCCAAGGGCTGTCTGCTCTCCCATCGCTACTGGCTGCACCTCGCCACAAGCCTCGTCGATGGTTTCCCTCGGTTGACTCCCGACGATCGGATGCTCACGGCGCAGGCCATGTCCTATATGGATCCGCAGTGGAACCTTGCCGCATCCCTTGTCAGCGGGGCTTCTCTCGCGGTCCTCGATGGTTTCCATCCGTCGACCTTCTGGGAGCGTGTGCGCGAGCACGACGTGACCTACTTCTACTGCCTTGCCGCGATGCCCGTGCTCATGCTCACGACCCCCGCGGACCCGATGGATCGCGACCATCGAGTGCGCGTGATCCAGTGCTCGGCCATCCCCCCATCGCGCCATGCCGAAGTGGAGGAGCGCTGGGGCGCGCCCTGGTACGAGGTCTTCGGCATGACCGAGACCGGGGGTGACATCCACGTCACCGACGTCGAGCACGACGAGCTCGTCGGCTCCGGTGCCATCGGCGTGACCAAGCCGGGCCGAGAGGCGCGCATTGTCGACACCGACGGTGCCGAGCTCCCTCCGGGTGAGATCGGAGAACTCGTCCTGCGCGGCCCGGGGATGATGTCTGGCTACGACGACGAGCCCGAGGCGACAGCGCAGGTCTTCCGCGGTGGCTGGCTGCACACCGGCGACCTGGCCCGGCGTGACGACACGGGCGTGATCACCCTCGTCGGCCGGCTCAAGGAGGTCGTACGCCGAGCAGGCGAGAACATCGCCGCGCGCGAGGTCGAAGACACCCTGCTCTCGCATCCCGCCGTGCGCATGGCCGCGGTGGTGGGCGTGCCCGACGACATCCGCGGCGAGGAGGTCAAGGCATTTCTTGTGCTCACCGACGATCGCGATGCCGAGCAGGTCGCCACCGAGCTCGTCCCCTACTCCGCCGCGCGGATCGCGCGCTTCAAGGTGCCGCGCTTCTGGGAGGTGCGCGATGACCTGCCCCGCACGCCCTCCGAGCGAGTCGCCAAGCCGGAGCTCATCGCCGGGCCGACGTGGGATGCCGAGCGTGAGTTGTGGCTGACATGAGCGAGGGTGGCATGCACGAGACCTTCCTGCGCGACTACACATCCGCCGACGAGACGGAGATCCGGGCGATCTACGAGGCTTCCTTTCCACCCAGTGTGCGCTCCCCCTGGTCTGATCTCGTCGAGCATCGTGACGATGAGCGCTTCGTCGCGCTCATCGACGTCGACGCGACGCCGGTGGGCATGGCGCTCATCCGGCGACTCGGCGAGACCCGCATGGCCTTCGTTCGATACCTCGCCGTCACCCCCGACCGCCGAGACCGCGGCCTCGGGACGCAACTGGTCGCGCAGGTGCGCGAGTCACTGCGAGCCGGAGGGATCGGCGCGCTTCTGCTCGACGTGGAGACTCCGCGAGGCGAGAACGCGGAGGAGGACCGAAGGCGCATCTCCTTCTACGAGCGATGCGGGCTGAGCCTGCTCGATGTGCCCGACTACGCACCACCCGAGCACGGCGAGACGGGTGAGATCGTTCCACTGCTGCTCATGGGCGAGGTACTCGATGGTGGCGCGCCCCTCACGGGATCACGGCTGGAGGCGGCGGTCGCCGCCGTGCTGCTGCACCGGTACGGCGTAGAGCCCTGATCCACTCAGGCAGGCTTGCACACCACGCCGCGGGCCTGCGGCTCGTCGCTGACGGTGACGATGCATGTCCCGTCGTCGCCCGCGAGCGTGAGCGTCACCTTCGAGCCCTTGGATGCGACGCGCGTCGTGAGTTCGGCCGTAGCAGCGAGCTGGCGCGTGAGCGGGCTCAGCGCGATCGTGATGAGCTGGTCGCTGAAGGTGTCTGGTGAATCGATCTTGAGCTGCTCGAGCACAGCGTCAGCAAAGCGATCCGTTGGCATGTTGGCAGCACTGGGCTTCTGTGGGGCGGGTGCTGCCGCATCGGGCGAGACCGGTGCGCTGGGATTGGCCGCCGGAGCAGGCACGCTCGGCGCGGCTGCGGCTGACTCGCTCGGCGCGACTGAGGGAGCATCCGCCGAACCAGCCGAGCAGGCCGCGACGAGCAGTGCGGCGCCTGCGACAGCCAGGGCGATGAGGGGTCGGCTGGACATCCCCCGACGGTAGGGGGCGCGAGGCGGGGGTTGCGCGGTGAGCGCATCGTCCGTTCGGTTGAGCCTCCCCCACGCACCCACGACCTCCGCCACTAGGCTGGCCGTCAGTGAAGGGACGAGGGATTCCCCCGTCTGGAGGGAGACATCATGGGCACGCACGAGGTCACCAAGTCGCATCTGGTGTCGGGCATCATCATGGGCTGGGTTCTCGCGGCCCTCATCTGGCTGATCTTCGGCTTCCTCGCCCAGAATTACGTCGTCTACATCCCGCTGCTGGTCGCCTACGCGGCGTGGACGGTCGTGTCGCTGCTCATCTTCGGCCGCGGCCTCGACAAGGAGATGGCAGCAGCGGGCGACGCCCACTAGCGAGTCAGGCCGCGGGGGCAGCCTTGCGCTTCGCCAGCCGCTGACGCACCGCGAAGTAGCCGACGGCGCACCAGCCGAGCACCATCTGCGGCAGGAAGCAGAAGGCACGCCAGATCACATCGGCGGCGACCGCCTGCTCGAAACTGGCACCAAAGGCCACGAGCATCCCGATAAGGGCGGCATCGACGGTGCCCGCGCCGCCAGGCGCCAGTGGCACGGTGGTGAGCAGCAGGGCCACGGAGAAGGCCGCGAACACCTCGAGCACCGTGACCGACTCCGCCCCCACTCCGCGCAGGGCAGCGAGCACGACGAACATCGGTGTGAGCTGGGCGAGGATGTTGGTGATGGTGATGGGCACCCAGCGGGTCCCCACCATCTCCGCAGCCGTGTCATTGAAGCCGACCACGCTCTCGACGACATTGGGCGGCGTACGCTTGATGAGCCGGAAGACCTTGCCCAGCACCCCTTCGGCGAACTCACCGACGCGTTGCGCGTTGGACCGGCTGCGCAGGACGAAGGCGATCCCGGCCATGGAGACGAGGCAGATGACCCCCGCCAGGATGATGATCACATCGATCGTCTCGCAGGGGATCGCACCGCACTCGCTGCCCGAGAGCGTGCGCCGCTCGAAGATCCACAGCAGGATGAGCGCGACGCCGGGAGCACCGAACGTCATGAGATAGGTCCACAGGGCATCGGCAGCCACAGCGGCAGCGGCCAGGCGCTGCTCTACGCCGTAGCGGGCCAGGATCGCGTACTGCGTCGCCACGGCAATGGGTCCGCCGCCGAAGGGGATCGTCGTCGAGATCGCGAATCCACCCTGCCGGTCGACGAAGGCGGGGACGTAGCCGAGTTTGGGGATCGCGGCCGGAGCAGTGAGCGGATAGACGCCGATCGCGATGATCGCGGCCACGATCGCAGCGAGAGTCCACAGGGGAGGCATCGAGAAGGCTGCCTTCACCCCGGCCTCGAAGCCGCCGAAGTTGTTGGCCATGTAGTCGAAAATGAAATAGGCGAGGGCGATGCCGAGGAGCGTCAGGACAACCTTGGGCAGCCAGGACTTCCATCCGCCTTCGCGGGCTACCTCGAGAACAGGCTCGGGGGCGGCGGCGCTCATCCGGTGAGCCTAAGCCCGGGCCGAGCGCTGCACGGCTCGCGACACCGCGAGGCCTGCCAGGGCATGGCGCTCACGCCCTAGAGTTGCGGCATGACTCCCTCTGCGAAGCAGCCCGGGGCACGCGGTGCCAAGGCCACAGGGGGCGACTCCGGGGTCATCGACAGCCGCTACTACCGCGACAACCTCGCCGCGTGGGATGAGCGGGCGCCCGCACATGCGCGAGCCGATGGCTACAAGGTGCAGTACTTCCATGAGGACCCGGCGTACCTCAGCGATGTGGTGCGCTTCGATATCCCGCTCCTCGGCGAGATCCGCGACCTGGACGGTGTGCACCTTCAGTGCCACATCGGCACGGACACGGTTTCCCTGGCTCGTCGTGGCGCCCGCATGACGGGCCTGGACTTCTCGGGTGAATCACTCGCGCAGGCGCGCACTCTCGCGAAGGAGACCGGGGTAGAGGTCGATTTCGTGCAGTCCGACGTCTACGCCGCGGTCGATGCCCTGGGCCGGGAGCGCTTCGACTTCGTCTTCACCGGCATCGGTGCGCTCTGTTGGCTCCCCGACGTCCGTCGATGGGCCCAGGTGGTGCACGACCTCCTTCGGCCCGGCGGCTTCATCTTCATCCGTGAGGGACACCCGATGCTGTGGTCGATGGACGAGGCCGTCGACGACGACCTCCTCGTCGGATACCCCTATTTCGAGGTTTCCACCCCCGTCACCGACGAGCACGACGGCAGTTACCTGCCCGTCGACACGACCTTCCGCGCCGACGTCTCGCACTCGTGGAACCACGGCATCGGCGAGACGGTGATGGCGCTCCTCGACACGGGCATGGCCCTTGACCTGCTCATCGAGCACGACAGCTGCCCGTGGGAAGCCCTGCCCGGAAAGATGGCGGAGGGGGGCGACGGGGAGTGGCGACTGCTCGAGCGGCCCGAGCGACTGCCCCTCACCTACACACTGAGGGCCCACCGGATCGACTAGACCCGCTGGGCGCCACGACACCTACTCGGTCACGCAGCCCGTGAGGAGGCTGACGACCTTGTCCTGGAGCTCCACGGGGATGTCGGAATCGGACTCACCGTCGCGCAGCGCGGTCAACTCCTCCGTGCTGAAGCCGCTGAGGCCCTGCCTGATGCACTCCTGGGCACCCTCGGGCATGCCCTCGCTGCCGATGTCGGTCATGAGCTCATCGACGAGCGCAGAGTTATCGGTGGATGTGTCTCCGCCGCCCCCGCAGGCGGTGAGGGTGAGCAGCGCGGCAGCGGCAGCAGCGGTCGCGATCGTGGCAAGACGGGAGCGGCTCATGGAGGCCTCCTTCGTAGGAACGCGCATAGGACACGTGGCCACCCTTCGGTGGATTCAGGCCGGACGCTAGCACCGGGAGGCATACTCCTGGGGTGGATCAGCGGCGGGTCGCAGAGGAAGCCCTCCACGCCTGCCTGCGACTGCAACGATCCAATGTCCAGTGGGTAGCCGGCCTGCGCACGGGCATTCTCATCTCGCTGGCACTCCTCATCGGCCTCGCCGCAGGACATGTCGATATCGCCCTGTCGATCTCCATAGGCCTGCTCTTCGTCTCGATCGCCGATAGCCAGGACTCCCGCGGCGCGCGCCTGAGGGGCATGACGTGGGCCACGCTGTGGATCGGCGTAGGAGTGCTGCTCGGCGGATTGGTGAGCGAGTCCCGCGTGACCCACGTGGTCGCCGCCCTGGTCATCGCGGCAGCCTGCGGCTACGCGGGCGCACTCGGCCCACGAGGCGGCCTCATCGGAGTGCTCGCACTGGTGCTCTTCGCCTTCTACGCCGGTGCCCCCGTCGTCATCGACGTTGCCGCGCTTGACGCGGCCTACTTCGTCGTGGGCGGCGCCATCACGACCGCCGTCAATCTTCTCCTCACGCCCCCACGTCGGCTCGGCGCGGTGAGATCGGGCATCGCACATGCCTTTCGCGAGCTCCAGGATGCAGCACAGCGCCGCGGTCTCGAGCTCGCCGCACCCACGGTGGCGGCCGCTGTGCTGTCGGCACGCACCGTGGTCGACCACGAGGGTTGCGCGGGGGTGTCGCGCGAGTGGGCCACTCAGCTGCTCTCCCACGCGGAGCGCACGCGGCTGGCCATGCTTGCGCTCATCTCCGAGCGCTCTATCGACCCGGCGTATGTCGACGAGCTCACGTCGCGCCTGAGTGCAACGGCCGGTGCCATTGCCGACGAGGTCGCAGCACCACTCGGCTTGCCCGGGAGCCGGCGACGGGCACGCGCCCGGGAGCACCTGGCTGCGCTTCAGGATCTGGCCGCGCGCGCACCCGACCCCAGACTCGCCACCCTTGCGCAGGACGCGGCTGAGTCCATCGCATCAGCGGTGGCTGTCCTCGATCCTCCGTGGCCGCTTGGTCCGCGTGCCGAGATCGTGGCCCCACCTCGCACCTCCGTGCCGGTGATGGCGCGCCTGCGCGCCCACCTGCACTGGTCCGACCCGATCGTCGAGCACGCACTCCGCCTGACCATCGCCTTCGGCGGAGCGACGCTGGCCGCTGTGATCATCGACGTCTCGCATGCCTATTGGCTGCCGCTCACCGTCGCCTGGATTGCGAAGCCGGACCTCGCCAACACCGTGTCACGCGTGACGATGCGCATCGTGGGGACGATGGTGGGGCTGATCCTGGTGACTGCGATTCTCGTCATCGCCAGCGAGCTGCCCGGCGAGGCCATCATCCTGGCCATCACGGTCGGCATCACCGGAGCCCTGGCACTCGCCTATCTCAACGCCAACTACCCGCTCGCCGTCATCGGGATCACTGGCTTCGTGATCCTCATCGAGCACGTGAGCGGTGAGGGCGCAACCTACGACATCATCGCGCGCCTCCTCATCACCGCGCTTGCGGGAGTCTGGGTCCTGCTCGTCGCGTCCGTGCGTCCTCGGCGCACCGGGGCGACGGCCGTAGTGGCCATGCACGCGACAACCGACGCCCTCCGGGACTACGCGAGCATCGTGCGGGCGGGCGGGGATTCCACACAGGCGAGGGCGCGTGTGCTCAAGGAGAGGACCGCAGCACTCGCCGCTGTGACGGCAGCGACGATGGAGACGCCGGGATTCTGGGAGCGAGCCGGTGACCGCGTGGATCCGGTCGAGGCAGCGGCCGTCATCACCGACATCATCGGGGCGGCGTCATCGATTCTCGCCGAGGAGTTGCTCGAGGAGCGCGGCCAATCGGATCCAGCCCTGTGGGGTCGCATCGACGCCGAACTGAGCGATCTCGACATGCGGGTCGAGGCTTTGCGCGCAGAGACAGCGTCGGCCTGATCAGCCGGCGGGGCGCGGGAGCGTGGCGTAGAGCCCGTCCATGATGGGTGCGCCGAGACCACTCGCCATGTCGTAACCGCGGTACGCCGAGCAGCAGCCGACGAGTTGCACGCCATTGGTGCCCGAGGTGACATCGAAGAACGCGGGCTTGGTCGCTCCGGCTGCCTGATAGAGCCACGCGTTGGCGAAGCCGATGCTCGGGGACCCTCGGTCACGCTGACGCGCGGACATGGCCGCCAGGTTTGCCGCGAAGAAGGGCGCCCCGCCGCTCGTCCCGCCGACCGTGAAGAGGTCACCGCCGTAGACGATCGGCCAGCCGGGGCGGACGGCCCCAAGAAGTGCGACGTCGGGCACCGCGCGCGGACCCACGGGAGTCACCCCGGCCTGCCACCACGGGCGGGGGAACACGAGGCTGGTGCCACCGCTGCCAGCAG
>JBIIDD010000244.1:0-3174 GCA_044238565.1 Candidatus Nanopelagicales bacterium | reverse complement strand
GAGGTAGCCCTCGGGTGCGGGGATCACGCCACCCTCTCCCTGGATGGGCTCGAGGAAGACGGCTGCGGTTGCGGCGTCGATCGCTGCCGACAGCGCATCGCTGTCGCCGAAGGGGACGGTGACGACGTCGCCGGGCAATGGCCGGAAAGGATCCTGCTTGGCCGGCTGCGCCGTCAGCGCCAGCGATCCCATCGTGCGGCCGTGGAAGGAGCGCTCGGCCACAACGACACGGGTGCGACCCGTGCGCCGCGAGAGCTTGAAGGCCGCTTCATTGGCCTCGGCACCGGAGTTGCAGAAGAACACCCTCCCGCCACGCGCACCCGAGGGGTCCAGCAGCGCCAGGAGCCGCTCAGCGAGGTCGATGGCCGGCGCTGACATGGCGAGATTGCTCGTGTGCCCCAGGGTGGACATCTGCTGCGTGACCGCGGCGACGACATCCGGGTGCGCGTGACCCACGGCGTTGACGGCGATGCCCGCGAGCAGGTCGACGTACTCACGTCCGTCGGCATCCCACACCCGCGCCCCTCGGCCACGCACGAGCGCCATCGCTGGCGTGCCGTAGTTGTCCATGAGCGAGGCGCGCCAGCGCTCCTGGAAGATCCCCGTGGCGGAGACGACCTGCTCGGCCAGGACATCACCAGCGGTCACGACGCACCCACCTCGGGCAGCACCATGGTCCCGACACCCGTGTCGGTGAAGACTTCGACGAGCAGTCCGTGCGGGACACGACCGTCGATGACATGGGCGCGCGGCACACCGCCTTCGACCGCACGCAGACAAGCCTCCATCTTGGGCACCATGCCGGACTCCAGCCCGGGGAGCATGGCGCGCAGATCGCCCGCGCGAATCTCCGCGACCACTTCGGTGCTCGCGGGCCAGTCGGCATAGAGACCGGCGACATCGGTGAGCACGACGAGCTTCTCGGCACCGAGGGCGACGGCAAGAGCGGCGGCCGCCGTGTCGGCATTGACGTTGTGCGCCGTGCCGGTCGCATCGGGCGCAACCGTCGAGACCACCGGGATGCGGCCATCGTCGAGCAGGGCCGTGACGAAGTCGGGTCGCACTTCCACGACATCACCCACGAGGCCGAGATCCACTTCGGCGCCATCGACCACGGTGCCGCGACGCTCAGCTCGGAAGAGCTGGGCGTCTTCCCCTGAAAGCCCCACCGCGAAGGGTCCGTGGGCGTTGATGAGGGTGACGATCTCCCGCTGCACCTGACCCGTGAGCACCATGCGGACGACCTCCATCGCCTCCGGCGTGGTGACGCGCAGGCCGCCGCGGAACTCACTCGGGATGCCCACGCGATCGAGCATCGCCGAGATCTGGGGGCCGCCGCCGTGCACGACGACGGGGCGGAGCCCGGCGAGGCGGAGGAAGACGATGTCTTCGGCGAAGGCGCGCTTGAGTGCGTCATCCGTCATGGCATTGCCGCCGTACTTCACCACCACCGTGGCACCGCGGAAGCGCTCAAGCCACGGCAGTGCCTCAGCGAGCACGGAGGCCTTGTCCTGCGCGGTCATGTCGAGTACGCCGAGTTCTCGTGGACGTAGTCCGCGGTGAGGTCATTGGTCCAGACAGTGGCCTCAGCATGGCCGGCAGCGAGCTCGACCGCGATGCGCACGGTGCGCCCCGACATGTCGACGAGGTCGCGCGACTCCCCTGCCGCGCCGCCGCGGCACACCCAGACACCGTTGATCGCGACATTGACCTCATCGGACTCGAAGGCTGCCGATGTCGTGCCGATCGCGGAGAGCACACGGCCCCAGTTGGGATCCTCCCCGTGGATCGCGCACTTGAGCAGGTTGCTGCGCGCGATTGCGCGCGCTACCTCGACGGCATCGTCCTCGCTGTGCGCCCCCGCCACCGTGATGGCGATGTCCTTGCTCGCGCCCTCCGCATCGCCGATGAGCTGCAGGGCCAGCTCAGCGCAGGCTGCCGTGAGTGCTTCGGCGAGGGCCTCGGGTGACGGCTGGACCATCGCAGCACCGCTCGCCATCGCGATCACCGTGTCATTGGTCGACATGCAGCCATCGGAGTCGATCCTGTCGAACGTCACGCGCGTGGCGGCAGCCAGCGCCTGCGCCAGCGTGTCGGGGTGAGCCACGGCGTCGGTGGTGATGACCACGAGCATCGTCGCCAGGCCGGGTGCGAGCATGCCCGCACCCTTGGCCATGCCGCCCACGGTGAAACCGTCTCCGCGCACGGTGACGACCTTGGGCACGGTGTCGGTTGTCATGATCGCCACAGCCGCACTCTCGCCGCCGTCGTCACTCAGGCTTGCTGCAGCCGCGTCGACGCCGGCGAGGAGGAGATCCATCGGCAGGCGTTCGCCGATGAGTCCCGTCGAACAGACGGCGATCTCCCCCGCTCCGGTGGGGGGACCGAGGGCCGTGAGGACCTCGGCCACATGCTCGGCTGTGCGATGGGTGTCGGCAAAGCCCTCGGGTCCTGTGCAGGCATTGGCTCCACCGGAGTTGAGCACGACCGCGTGGAGCTCGCCGTCGGAGACCGCCTGACGGGTCCACAGCACGGGAGCCGCGGGGAATCGATTCGACGTGAAGACCGCCGCAGCCGACTGCAGCGGCCCATCGTTGACGACCATCGCGAGATCGGGACGACCGCTCGCCTTCAGGCCCGCGGTGACACCGGCGGCGCGGAAGCCGCGGGGCGAGGTGACGGTCATGGTGCGACTCCTGAAGCTGTGAGGCCTTCATCCTCCTCGAGCCCCAACATGAGATTGGCGTTCTGCAGTGCCTGCCCTGCTGCACCCTTGACGAGGTTGTCCAGAGCGGAGACGACGACAGCTCGCCCCACGCGCGTGTCGGCAGCGGCCTGCACGTGCACGGCATTGCCCCCCAGGGTCGAGGACGTCTGCGGCCACTGCCCCTGCGGCAGCACGTGCACGAAGCGCTCGGCGGCGTAGGCGGCATGCAGGCATTCGTGCAGGTCTTCGCTCGTCACTCCTTCGGCGAGATCGGCCGAGCAGGTCGCCAGGATGCCGCGCGGCATCGGCGCGAGCAACGGCGTGAAGGACACCCGCACGGCTAGACCGGAAGCGTGCGCAAGCGCCTGCTCGATCTCCGGCGTGTGCTGGTGCACTCCCCCGACCTTGTAGGGCGACATGGATCCCATCACCTGGGAGGCAAGCAGAGTCTCGGTGGGCGTGCGCCC
>JBIIDD010000243.1:0-3181 GCA_044238565.1 Candidatus Nanopelagicales bacterium | reverse complement strand
CCGGCGATGCCGGCGAAGAGGACCACGCCGTTATCGGTGCCGGTGCCCGCGAATCCCATGACCAGGGCGGTGTTGGACACCAGGCCGTCGCTGATGCCGAAGATCGCCGCACGGACCGTCCCGGAGGCGTCGACCCGATGCCACTGCTCCCCGAAGTCGACGCTGCCGTCGGCACTGATGACGCCCCGATCGATCGCTGCCGTCGCCGGTCCATGCTCCCGCAGCCGCCGAAACGTCTCGGCGTGCTCACGCTCATCCGCCGACATCGAGTCGGGGGCCTCCGGCTCACCGTCGTACATCCCCGCGTCAGCCCCTTCGGCCTCCTCGAGGTGCGCCAGGACGTCGTCCATCCCCGCAGCACGTGCACGAGCGACCATCGCTGCGTCATCGGGATCGAGAGCGGTAGGCGCCGGTGGGATCGGCACGCCGTACTCCTCGAGCTTGGCCACCCAGTGGGCGGCGTGCTCGTCCTCGATGTCAGCGAGCTCCAGGAGCGCCTCGCGTCGCTCACCGTCACTCGCCTCCGCCAGTGACCGGTAGAGCATCGAGGCCTTGCGCTCGGCCTCGAGGTACTTCAGGAACCGCCTCGGATCGTTGGCCATCAGCCTGACCCCTCGTCTGCTGATGTCCTCGGGGTCATCCTGACCCCTCGTCTGCTGATGTCCTCGGGGTCATCCTGACCCCTCGGTATTGCCCGCATCCGCAGCCGCCGGATCCGTCAACCGGTAGCGATCGATGGCCTTCGCCAGGTCCTGTCGCTCCACCAGGCCCTGGTCCGCGAGGCCCGTGAGGGTGCGCACCACGATCGACTCGGCATCGACGAGGAAGTGCCGACGCAATGCTCCACGCGTGTCCGACATGCCCCAGCCGTCGGTACCGAGCGTGCGGTACTCCCCGGGCACCCACGTGCGGATCTGGTCCTGCACGCTGGTCATCCAGTCCGAGACACCGACGACGAGATCACCGCGACCGGCGAGCCGGCTCGTGACGTAGGGCACCTGCGGTTCATCCAACGGGTTGAGGAAGTTGCGGCGCTCGACGTCCAGGGCGTCACGCCGGAGCTCATTCCACGACGTGACCGACCAGACATCGACGTCGACGCCCCAGTCCTCGCGCAGCAGGTGCTGCGCTTCCAGTGCCCAGTTGACGGCCACGCCCGAGGCGAGGATCTGCGGACGAGGGGCATCGCCGGTGCCGGCTGACACCAGGTGCATTCCGGCGAGGATCCCCTCGACGTCAACACCCTCGGGCTGCTCGGGCTGCGGGTAGGGCTCGTTGTAGACCGTGAGGTAATAGAAGACGTCCTCCGAGTCGTCGCCGTACATCCGGCGCAGGCCGTCGGCGACGATGTGGCCGATCTCGTAGCCGTACGCCGGGTCGTAGGCGACCACAGCGGGGTTGGTCGAGGCCAGCAAGAGCGAATGCCCGTCCTCGTGCTGGAGGCCCTCGCCGTTGAGCGTGGTGCGCCCCGCGGTCGCCCCCAGCACGAAGCCACGCACCATCTGGTCCATCGCCTGCCAGAAGGCGTCGCCGGTCCGTTGGAAGCCGAACATCGAGTAGAACGTGTAGACGGGGATCATGGGCACGCCGTGGGTCGAGTACGACGACCCGGCCGCGATGAACGATGCGACGGACCCGGCCTCGTTGATGCCCTCGTGCAGGATCTGCCCGTCGGCGGACTCCTGGTAGTTGAGTACATGCTCGCGGTCGACGGAGATGTACTGCTGTCCACCCGGGTGGTAGATCTTTGCCGTCGGGAAGAGCGAATCCATGCCGAAGGTGCGCGCTTCGTCAGGGATGATCGGCACGAAGTGCGCTCCGATGCCCTTGTCTCGCATGAGGTCCTTGAGCAGGCGGACGAAGGCCATGGTCGTGGCCACCGGCTGCTTGCCCGAGCCGCGGCGCATCACCTCGTAGGTCTCGGGTCCGGGGAGCGGGAGTGCGGCTGCACGCGTGCGCCTCTCCGGGACAGAGCCGCCGAGGCGACGGCGACGGTCGAGCATGTAGGTGAAGGCCTCGGAGTCGGGACCCGGGTGGTAGTAGGGCGGAAGGTAGCCGTCACCGAGCTCGGCATCCGAGATCGGGATGTGCAGCCGGTCGCGGAAGAGCTTGAGGTCGTCCAGCGCGAGCTTCTTCATCTGGTGCGTGGCGTTGCGACCCTCGAAGTGCGGACCGAGCGTGTGGCCCTTGATCGTCTTGGCGAGGATGACGGTCGGCTGCCCGGTCGTCTCGGTCGCCGCCTTGTACGCGGCGTACATCTTGCGGTAGTCGTGACCACCGCGCTGCAGGCTCCAGATCTCGTCATCGGTCCAGCCCTCGACGAGCTTGGCGGTGCGCGGGTCGCGACCGAAGAAGTGCTCGCGGATGAAGCCGCCGCTCTCGGCCTTGTAGGTCTGGAAGTCGCCATCCGGCGTGGAATTCATCAGGTTGACCAGAGCACCGTCGCGATCCTGGGCGAGGAGCTCGTCCCATTTGCGGCCCCAGATGACCTTGATGACGTTCCAGCCAGCGCCTCGGAAGATCGACTCCAGCTCCTGGATGACCTTGCCGTTGCCACGGACCGGTCCGTCGAGGCGCTGCAGGTTGCAGTTGACGACGAAGACGAGGTTGTCGAGCTCCTCGCGCGCGGCGAGGCCGATGGCGCCGATGGACTCGACCTCGTCCATCTCGCCGTCGCCGAGGAAGGCCCACACGCGCTGCTGGGAGGTGTCCTTGATGCCGCGGTCGTGCAGGTACTTGTTGAAGCGGGCCTGGTAGATGGCCGAAAGCGGACCGAGGCCCATCGACACGGTGGGGAACTGCCAGAACCACGGCATGAGCCGCGGGTGCGGGTACGACGGCAGGCCACCGCTGGGATGGGAGAGTTCCTGGCGGAAGCCGTCCATCTGGCCGTCGGTGAGGCGGCCCTCGAGGAAGGCACGCGCGTAGATGCCGGGGGATGCGTGCCCCTGGAAGAAGACCTGGTCGCCGCCGCCTGGGGCGTCGGGGCCGCGGAAGAAGTGGTTGAAACCGACCTCGTAGAGCGATGCAGACGAGGCGTACGTCGAGATGTGACCACCGACGCTGATGCCCGGGCGCTGTGCGCGATGCACCATGATCGCGGCGTTCCAGCGGATGAACTCACGGATGCGGCGCTCGAGTGCCTCGTCGCCGGGGAACCACGGCTCCATCTCCGGCGGGA
>JBIIDD010000010.1:0-11376 GCA_044238565.1 Candidatus Nanopelagicales bacterium | reverse complement strand
CGACCGGCATCGACCTGCGCCTGCTCGGCGTTGTCCTCGAGGTCAATGGACAGGTCAAGGCCACCGCCGCAGGCGCCGCAGTCCTCGGACACCCCGCGTCCTCCGTCGCCTGGCTCGTGCGCGCCCTCGCGCGCCGCGGCGAGGGTCTCGCGGCCGGCATGACCGTGCTCTCAGGGGCATGCACCGCCGCCTTCGCCGTCTCCCCTGGCGACACCGTCGTCGCCAGGATCGATCGACTCGGCACCGTGGAGGTCCCATGCCGCTAATCCAGGTCACCATGGTCGAGGGACGCACCACAGAGCAGAAGCACGCGCTCATCCGCAATCTCAGCGCGAGCATGTCCGAGACCCTCGAGGTCCCGCTGGAGCGCATCCGCGTGGCCATCTACGAGATCAGCCCGGACGAGTGGGGAATCGGCGGCGAGCCCTTCTCCGCCGCCCGCCCCGGCGGCATCGCACCACCCACCCCGTGACCTCCGCCTCGCGGTCGGGCGGATGGACCCCGACATTCGCCGTTGGCGAACTTGGCGATGCGCCGCGTCGGTTCGACCACGGCTCGGACGGCGTGCTCGTCGCCATGGTCGACAGTGAGCCCCGTGCGGTGTCGGCCGCGTGCCTCCACAAGGGCGCTTCGCTCGAGGGTGGTATCTGCCGCGACGGCATCATCACGTGCCCCTCGCACTGGTGGCGCTATGACCTGCGCGATGGATCCCTCCAGGGCACCCCGGGCTCGGGGCTGAAGGTCTACCCTGCGCGTGTGCGCGACGGAATGGTCGAGGTGGAGTTGCCTGAGGCTTCCAGCGCCCCGTCGCTGAGGGACGTCCTCCTGGCGCACGCCCGCGGGGAGGATCTCGGTGCCTGACTCCAAGCGCTTCCCGATCGAGGCCTTCGAGGATGTCCTCGCCGCGAACGACCAGCATGCTTCGGGCTACGCGGGCAGTGATCTCACCGGTCGTGCTGCGCGCGGCCTCGCCGTGGTCACGTGCATCGACTCTCGCATCGATCCGCTGAGTGTTGTGGGCATGCTTCCGGGAGATGTGAAGATCCTGCGCAATGCAGGTGCGCGCGTGACCGACGATGTGCAACGCACTCTGCTGCTGGCTACCTACCTGCTGGGAGTCGAGCGCATCCTCATCATGCCGCATACCGATTGCCGCATGGTCGGCTCAAGCGAGGCCGACATCCACGTCACGATCCGTGAGACGACGGGCACGGATACGCGCAGCGTCGAGTTTCGGACCAGTGGTGACGTCGATGTCAGTCTTGGGCTCGATGTCGTGCGGGTGCGCGCAAATCCCCTGCTGCCGCCCGGGACCAAGGTGGGCGGAGCCGTCTACGACGTGCACACCGGGCGGCTGCGCCCGATCGAGGTGTGATCGCTCAGGAGTAACGCGCCATCCGGGCCACCCGGACGTCATAGGCCCAGGCGCTCACGGCGTAATGCGGGAAGAAGTCGCTCTCCAGTGCCGACCAGATGCGGGTCGCGACGTCCTCGGGCACCAGTGTCTCGACCCGCACATTGCCGCCCTCGATACCGGAGACGCCGTGACTGCTGGGCCCATGACCCTGGGCCATGGAGACGGTCCAGCCACGTGCGCCGCACTCCTCGATCACGACGAGGAGACGTTCTTCGAGCACGCTCTCGGCCACGATCGTCAAGCAGGTGACGCTGCCGAAGTCGCTCATGATGCCTCCCTACCTGTCACGATCCGCCCCACCACGATCCCATGGCCTCGGCCATGAGCAGGTAGACCGGAATGCCGATGATGAGGTTGAAGGGGAAGGTCATGCCCAGGCTGCTCGCCAGGGTGATGGAGGGCTTCGCCTCGGGCAGAGCAAGGCGGACAGCCGCGGGCGCAGCGATGTAGGACGCGCTGGCGCAGAGCACGCCCAGGATCATGGCCCCGCCCACCTCCATGCCGGCGAGGGTGCCGCCGACCACTCCCGCGGCTCCGGCGACGAGAGGGAAGCCGATGGCGAAGACGACCAGGCCCGGACCCGCCTGGCGCACGGCTGAGAGCTGTCTGCCGGTGAGCATGCCGAGTTCGAGGAGGAAGAGCGTGAGCACGCCAGTGAAAAGGTCGCCGAAGAACGGTTCGACTCGCACGTAGCCAGCAGGGCCGGTGAGGAAGCCGATAGCAAGCCCGCCGACGAGGAGCAGCACCGACCGCCCGAAGACGACCTCGCGCAGCGTCTCACCCATGCCGCCCCCACGCAGGCCCTTGGCGAGGAGTAGGCCGACCACGATGCCGGGGATCTCCAGCACGGTGAGCAGCGTCGCGACGTACCCCTCGAACGCGATGGAGGAAGCCTCCAGGAAGACGATCGCCGCAGTGAAGGTGACCAACGAGGTCGAGCCGTAGTGAGCAGCCATGGCCCCTCGGTCGATGCGCCCGAGTGGCGTGAGCACCCGGAGGACGCCGAAGGCAGCGATGGGGATGATCACCCCGAGGGCGAAAGTGGCTACGAGCGGCCAGGCGATCTCACCCGGCGAGGCCTCGCGAAGTGCGACGCCGCCCTTGATGCCGATCGCCAGGAGGAGATACATCGAGGTGGCCTGGTAGACCGCGTCGGGCAGGCGGAGATCGGTGCGCACCGCGACGGCAACGAGGCCGAGCACGAAGGCCAGGACGGGAGGCGATGTGAGATTGACGAGGGCGAGCTCAAGCGATGCCTGAAGGTCCACGACGCCTCCTCAGACGTCGATGCTCTGGCGGTCGAGGGACCCTGCGCCCGCGATGATGAACTCCTTGCGTGGAGCGACATCGCTTCCCATGAGGAGATCGAACACCCTCGAGGCTGCTGCCGCGTCCTTGACATGGATCCTGCGCAACTGCCGACTGCCAATAGCCATGGTGGTGTCACGCAGTTGAGAGGCATCCATCTCTCCCAGGCCCTTGTAGCGCTGGATCGGATCCTTCCACCGCTTGCCCTTCTTCTCGAGCTCCTTCAGTGTCGTGCGCATCTCGGCGTCGGTGTAGGTGTAGCGCACCTCGCCCGGTTTGCCGCCGGACCCGACGACATCGATGCGATGCAGCGGTGGCATCGCCGCGAAGACCCTGCCCGCCTCGAGCAACGGGGTGAGATAGCGATGGATGAGAGTGAGCAGGAGCGTGCGGATGTGCGCGCCGTCGACATCCGCGTCGGACATGAGGATCACCCGGCCGTAGCGCGCCTGGTCAACATCGAAGGAGCGGCCACTGCCTGCTCCGATCACCTGAATGATCGAGGCGCACTCGGTGTTCTTGAGCATCTCGGCGAGCGAGGCCTTCTGGACGTTGAGGATCTTGCCTCGGATGGGCAGCAGCGCCTGGAACTCCGCGTCTCGGGCCATCTTGGCGGTGCCGAGGGCGCTGTCGCCCTCGACGATGAAGAGCTCCGTGCGCTCCTGATCGTCACTGCGACAGTCGACCAACTTGGCTGGCAGCGCAGACGACTCCAGGGCGTTCTTGCGCCGCTGGGTGTCGCGCTGAGTGCGCGCCGCCACGCGTGCGCGCATCGCTCCCGCCACCTTCTCGAGCACCGATCGCGCGGCGGCCTTCTCCCCCCTGGGAGGCTGGGTGAGCCACTTCGCCAGTTCCTTGGTGACGACTGAAGACACGATGCGGGATGCCGCGGGGGTGCCGAGGACCTCCTTGGTCTGGCCCTCGAACTGGGGCTCCGGGACTCGGACCGCGATGACCCCGAGGAGCCCCTCGAGTACATCGTCCTTCGTGATCGGATCATCACTTGCCTTCAGCACACGCGCTGACTTCGCCTGCTCATTGAGGACCTTGACGATGGCACGATCGAATCCGGCCACGTGAGTGCCACCCTTGGGGGTCGCGATGACGTTGACGAAGGAACGCACGTCGGTGTCGTATCCCGCGGTCCAGCGCAGAGCGATGTCGACGCTGAGTTCGCGCTCAACCTCCTGCGAGCTCAGGTGCCCCTTGTCGTCGAGGACCGGGACGGTCTCGTGGAAGTGCCCTGCTCCATGGAGTCGGATCACGCCGGTGACCGCCTCGCCCCCCATGGACTCGACGAACTCCCCGATCCCCCCCTTGTGCTGGAAGGTCTCGGTCTCCCCGCCGTCGCGCTCATCGTCGAGCGTGACCGCGATTCCAGGCACGAGGAAACTCGTCTGCACCAACCGCTCGCGGATGGGTGCGAGGTCATAGGCCGCGTCCTTGGTGAAGACCTGGGGGTCAGCCCACCAGCGCACTCGTGTGCCTGTCCGGGTGCGCGGGACGCTGCCGACGACCCGGAGGCCGGATTTGCGCTGGAAGGGCGCGTCCGGGCCGTCACCGTCGAATACACCGGGCACGCCACGACGGAAGGAGATGGCGTGTGTCTTGCCCCCTCGATCCACTTCGACGTCGAGTCGCGCCGACAGGGCGTTGACCACCGAGGCACCGACCCCGTGCAGGCCTCCGGATACGGCATAGCCGGTGCCCCCGAATTTGCCGCCGGCGTGCAACTTGGTCATCACGAGTTCGACGCCCGAGAGCTTGGTCTTGCGCTCCGCGTCGACAGGGATGCCGCGACCGTCGTCGCGGACCTCCACCGAGCCGTCCGAGCGCAGGACGACCTGGATCTTCTTGGCCCAGCCCCCCATGGCCTCGTCGACGGAGTTGTCGACGATCTCCCAGAGGCAGTGCAGTAGGCCGCGGCCGTCATTGGAGCCGATGTACATGCCCGGGCGCTTGCGCACGGCATCGAGGCCCTCCAGCACGGCGAGGTCGCGGGCGGAATAGCCGGACTCCCCCGACCCCTTCGCCTTCGCGGCTGCCGCAGCCTTTGCCATGAGGGCAGGCTAACGATCGGGGGGCGCCGACCCTCGACGACGCGGCGCGGTGGGGAGCCTGTGAATCCCCTCACAAAATCCCCGCCGCGAGCGGCGCGTCGCTTGCTCTCGGTGCGCGGGAATGCCGGAGGCGTGTGAGAGTGTTACCGCGAGCGTCACCTGAGGAGGTCGCCGATGTCCGCTCTCACCGCCACTGCCCGTCTCACCGCGGAAGACCGCTGCGACGGCTGCGGAGCCCAGGCTTACGTACGCGTGCGCCTTGCGACGGGCGGCGAGCTCCTCTTCTGCGGCCACCACTGGGGTCGCCACGCTGAGGCCCTCTCGCCGCAGGCGGTGGACGTGGTCGACGAGACCGAACGCCTCGCGGAGACAGCGACCACCGAAGCCTGATTCACCGAGGCAGGGGGACGCCCTGCTCGTACGTGAAGACGTTCTCCGGATCCCACTTCCCCTTGACTCGCGTAAGCCTGTCGAGGTTCGAGCCGTAGTAGGCCCGCGACCAGTCGTCGAGACCGGGGTCGGGGAAATTCTGGTAGGACTGCCCATTCGAGTGGGGGAGCAACGTCTCCCACAGTTCGGTCACCCAGTCACCGACTCTCGGAGGCACCGGCGTAGGCCACGCTGTCGGGTCAACGGCCGCCGGCCAGCCGCTCATGACCTCCAGGATGGCCGATGCACCCCGGTGCACGTACGCCGTCGCATCAGCGGGGACGTCGTTGACCGCTCCCCCGACCCAGCCCAGGATCTGGCATCCGCCGAACTGGCCGTCGGTGCCGGGAGCACGTGACACGACATCGATGATGTCGCCGATGGTCTCCTCCGACAGATCCCGCTCGGCGTAGAGCGACCGGTCCCAGAAGGTATTGGACGGGGAGACTGGCGTGACATACCAGGCGTAGGTGTCCCACCAGGAACGCCCGACGACGTCGGCCGTGTCTGCGGGGATCGCGAGGAGCGGAGCGAGGAGGTCGCGTGCCTCGGCTTCGCCGAGCAATACCTGACCCTGCACGCGCACCCAGGGGCCAGTGTCATCTCGCACCGCCAGCCAGGTCCCCGACACCGAGCGGGCGCCGTTGGCGCGTACCTGCTGCCACGCAGATCCCGCCCGCCGGCAGGCATCGGCGCCGGTGAACCAGAAGACGAAAGTGGTGGCGCGGGTGACGGGCACCTCGACCATGTCGTAGACCAACTCGGTCACTACTCCGAAGTTGCCACCAGCGGCGCCCCGCAACCCCCAGAAGAGCCCTGGGTTCTGCGACGGACTCGCGGTCACGACATCACCGGCGGCTGTGACCATCGTGACCTCGCGCAAGCGATCGGCGGTCAGCCCTGCCCAGGGCGCATTCGGCCCGATCCCGCCGCCCAGGGTGAGGCCGACGACGCCCACATTGGGGCAGTTCCCTCCCGGTAGCAGATAGGCACCGGAGCCGCCCTCGGGCAGCAGCCTCGCGAGGTCGCGATTGCGCACCCCCGCCTGAGCTCGAAGACGCGGACCGCGCACGGTCGCCTTGGTCATCGCCCGTGTGCTGATGATGAGACCATCCGAGCTCGACGCGCTCATGTAGTTGTGGCCTCCACCCCGCACCGCAAAGGGAGTGCCGGTGTTGCGTGCCCAGCGCACGGCGGCGGCAACGTCACGGGAATCGGCGCACAGCGCTACAGCCTGCGGCATGAGTGCCTCGTAGCGAAGGTTGCGTGGGGTGGCGAGCCCGGCGTAACGAGGACTATCCGGCCAGATGAGTCGACCTCGTAGGCGCCGTGACAGGTCCTGCCACTTCGATGTGCGCGCCTGTGCGGGGGCACCCGCGGCGATGAGCCCCACGGCACCCAGAGCGCTGGCCGCGAGCAGTTCCCTGCGGTTCAGTGACCCCATCCGACCACGCTAGTCCAGGTAGTCCCGCAGCACCTGGGAACGACTGGGATGTCGCAGCTTGGACATGGTCTTGGACTCGATCTGGCGAATGCGTTCCCGCGTCACGCCGTAGACCTTGCCGATCTCATCGAGGGTCTTGGGCTGGCCGTCGGTGAGGCCGAAGCGCATGCGGACCACGCCCGCCTCGCGATCAGACAGGGTGTCCAGCACGGACTCCAGCTGCTCCTGCAGGAGGGTGAAGGACACGGCGTCGCTGGGCACGATGGCCTCGGAGTCCTCGATGAGGTCACCGAACTCCGAGTCGCCGTCCTCGCCGAGCGGGGTGTGCAGGGAGATGGGCTCGCGACCGTACTTCTGGACCTCGATGACCTTCTCAGGGGTCATGTCGAGCTCCTTGGCGAGCTCCTCGGGAGTGGGCTCGCGCCCGAGGTCCTGCAGCATCTGCCGCTGCACGCGCGCAAGCTTGTTGATCACTTCGACCATGTGGACAGGGATGCGGATCGTGCGAGCCTGGTCGGCCATCGCGCGCGTGATCGCCTGGCGGATCCACCAGGTGGCGTAGGTCGAGAACTTGTAGCCCTTGGTGTAGTCGAACTTCTCCACCGCGCGGATGAGGCCGAGGTTGCCCTCCTGGATCAGGTCGAGGAAGAGCATGCCGCGACCCGTGTAGCGCTTGGCCAGTGAGACGACGAGGCGCAGGTTTGCCTCGAGGAGGTGGTTCTTGGCTCGACGACCATCCTCGGCAATCCACTCGAGGTCACGCTTCATGCGCTCCCCTAGCTTCTTGCCCGCGTTGAGCCTCTCCTCAGCGAAGAGCCCCGCCTCGATCCGCTTGGCGAGTTCGACCTCCTGCTCGGCGTTGAGCAGGGGCACCTTTCCGATCTGCTTGAGATAGTCCTTCACGGGATCGGCGGTCGCACCTGCCTGAGTCACCTGCTGGACCGGCTCGTCGGTGTCATCCACATCGGAGAGGACGAAGGCCTCCCCCTCGGCCGGCGCCTCCTCTTCGGCCACGGTCGCCAGATCCTCGGCCAACTCGGCCTCGAGTTCGGCCTCCAAGCCTGCCGCCACGACAAGGTCCGGCTCGTCGGCTACCACCTCGGCCAGATCGGCCTCGACGTCGACCTCCTCGAGCTCGACCTCCTCGCCATCGACGACAACCTTGGCCTTCTTGCCCGCGGCCTTCTTCGCGGGCGCTGGAGCAGCAGCCGCGTTCTTCGCGGGCGGAGCGGCTGCGGCCTTCTTCGCGGGAGCGGCCGCCTTCTTCGCCGGAGCCGCCTTCTTGACAGGTGCGGCCTTCTTCGCCGGAGCGGCCTTCTTGACAGGCGCAGCCTTCTTCGCCGGAGCAGCCTTCTTGGCCGGAGCCTTCTTGGCCGGCGCCGACTTCTTCGCCGGAGCGGCCTTCTTGGCCGGAGTCTTCTTGGCCGGAGCCCTATTCGCGGGAGCGGCCTTCTTGGCCGGAGCCTTCTTGGCCGGAGCCTTCTTGGCCGGAGCCTTCTTCGCGGGAGCGGACTTCTTCGCCGGAGCCTTCTTGGCCGGAGCCTTCTTCGCGGGGGCCTTCTTCGCCACTGCCATCTACGCCGTCCTCCGCGCTGGTCCCATGAAGAGGGCCCGAGTCAAGTCCGAGGACTTGCCGGGCGCCACGTCCCAGCCGAACCGGGACGCCCTCAGTCTCGCACGCCCATCCACCAGCGCCCACCCCGGGCCGTCCTCCGGCGTGCCGGGGTGGGTCGCGGGTCAACGGACCAGGACGGCCCTGGCCTGACCCACGGGCACGTCGATCGTCGCCCTCTGAGTCACCGGTTCGGCAATGGCGAGCGGCCCTACTCCGGCGACGACGTAGGTGGCATCCCACATGGCCGTCACCTGAGCTTCGTTCTGGCCGGAACGGCGGTACACATGACCGATCGTGGGATTGGGCCAGCGGCGTCCCGCGCTCGACGTGGCGACGGGCTCTGAGCCGAAGTCCCAGGACCACCGGGGCCTCGCAGTGATCTCTACGGGCAGGCCCACGATCTCGAACGCCTCGGTGAAGGGCTCCTCGGACTGATCGACGCCGAAGATGACAGGCACGTGCGCGAGTGCGGGGCCGGAGGGTTGGCGCCAGGCCTTCAGCGGGGGCACGAGCGCTACGACGCGCTCACGCAGGAGCGCCTCGGCGGTCTCGCGCGAAACGGGGCCGCCTGATCCGAAGCATGCCGCGCCGAGATTCATCTCGACGCCATCAGGGCGGGTGAGGAAGACCCTCAACCAGTAGCCGTCCGGACCGCAGAGCCGCGCCGGGCCGCGGCAGGAACCCGCGGTGGTCATCTCGCACTGGATGACGGATCGCCACCTGCAGCCGGGACACGTGGCAGCCACCTCGCGCCAATCCGTGGCGATCTGCGGTGGGAGCAGGAGGCTCCCCGAGCCGACGAATGCATCCTGGTCGTCGTCGCCGATGATCGTGATCTCCGCCTGGACTGGCGTCGGCGTGAGCATGGCCGTGCCACTGAGGATGAGCGTCCCGGCGAGCATGGGCATCACCAGCATGAGGCGTCGTGTTCGCATGCCGTGACGCTACGTAAGGGCCTGCGAAGGAAGCCATGCCAGGCACCACACCGCGCACCGCGGATGCGCAGTGGGCTCAGGTCACCGGAACAGCGCTGAGGGCCTCGCGCACGATTGCGCCCACCTGATCCTTCTCGACGAGGAAGCCGTCGTGCCCGTAGGGCGAGCGCACCACGTGCAGCGGCCGTGCCGTGGGAGTGGAGACGACCAGCTCCTCTTGAAGCCGAATCGGGAAGAGTCGGTCGGAGTCGAGGCCGACCACCGTGAGGGGCGCCCGGAGTCCCCCGAGAGCCTCGGCCACACCGCCGCGACCCTCCCCCAGGTCGAACAGGCTCATCGCGCGGGTGAGTGCGATGTACGTATTGGCGTCGAAGCGGCGAGCGAGCTTGTCGGCTTGATGGTCGAGATAGGACTCCACGGCGAAGCGCCCCCCCGCCAAGGGGTCCTCCTCACCCTGCGGGTCACGGCCGAAGCGCAGGGAGAGCTCGCTCTCACTCCGGTAGGTGAGGTGCGCGATGCGCCGAGCGATTCCCATGCCGGCGTGGGGACCCTCCCCGGGCGGCTGGTCGTAGTAGTCACCGCCGAGGAATCTCGGGTCCGCCTCGATGGCGGCAATCTGGGTGGCATGGGTGCCGATCTGGTCGGCGGTCACGGACGCCGTCGTGCCGAGCACCAACCCGGATCGGACGCGATCGGGATAAGCGACCATCCACTCGAGCACGCGCATGCCGCCCAGCGACGGGCCGAGCATGAGCGCCCAGGACGGGATGTCCAAGGCATCCATGAGCCTGCGTTCGACCTCGACCATGTCAGGCACCGTGACGACCGGGAAGCGGCTGCCCCACGGGCGACCGTCGGGCGCCACGCTCGCCGGGCCCGTCGTGCCCTGGCAACCGCCCAGGACGTTGGCACAGACGACGAACCACTCATCGGTGTCGACCGGTGCTCCTGGCCCCACGAGTCCGTCCCACCACCCCGCCGTGAGGTGGCCGGGGCCCGCCACGCCTGTCACATGGGAGTCACCCGTGAGCGCATGGCAGACGTAGACGGCATTGGTCCTGTCTTCGTTGAGCGCACCCCAGGTCTGGTAAGCGACTCGCACGGCGGGGATGGTCACACCAGCGGCGACGGTGATGTCACCGACATCGACGAACCGGCGCTCCCCGGTGGGGAACCCCTCCCGCCACGCACCGGTGGCGGGAGGGGGTCCGTCGTAGGAGAGCGGACCGTAGGGCACGGTCACGTCATCTGCTGCGGACATGGGCCGCCTCAGGACTCCTTCGCCGCGCGGAAGCCCGAGTCGAGATCGGCGAGGATGTCGTCGATGCCCTCGATGCCCACCGCGAGCCGCACGAGTCCGGGCGTCACGCCCGCCGACAGCTGCTCCTCCGGAGTGAGCTGCGAGTGCGTCGTGGATGCGGGGTGGATGACCAGGCTGCGCACGTCGCCGATATTGGCCACGTGGCTGTGCAACTCGAGTGCCTCCACGAATCGCTTGCCGGCCTCGAGGCCCCCCTCGATCTCGAAGGACAGCACCGCACCGGAGCCGGCGGGAGCGTACTTCTGAGCCAGGGCGTGCCATGGGCTCGAGGGGAGGCTGGCGTAATTGACCTTGAGGACCTCGTCGCGGCCCTCGAGGAACTCAGCGACCTTGCGCGCATTGCTCACATGCCGCTCCATGCGCAGGCTGAGGGTCTCCAGGCCCTGCGCGAGCAGCCAGGCGTTGAACGGCGCAATGGCCGTGCCCAGGTCGCGAAGGAGCTGCACCCGCGCCTTGAGGATGAAGGACAGATTGGCACCGAACGCCGAACCGACGCCGAGATCCCGCGCGTACACGAGGCCGTGGTAGCTGGGGTCAGGCTGGTTGTAGTTGGGGAAGCGCTCGGGGTACTGGGCGTAGTCGAAGTTGCCCGAGTCGATGATGGCGCCCGCGACTGCCGTGCCGTGGCCACCGATGTACTTCGTCGCGGAGTGCACCACGATGTCCGCGCCCCACTCGATCGGACGAATGAGGTAGGGCGTGGCCACGGTGTTGTCGATAATGAGCGGCACGCCGATCTCATGCGCGAGGGCTGACACCGACTGGATATCGAGAATGTCGTTCTTCGGATTCGCGATCGACTCGCCGTAGAACGCCTTGGTGTTGGGCTTGACCGCCGCACGCCAGG
>JBIIDD010000242.1:0-3184 GCA_044238565.1 Candidatus Nanopelagicales bacterium | reverse complement strand
CTCCCGCGGCGGCCACGGGAATCGGCAGTCTGCCCGGCACCGACTCGCACGAGTGGTCCCTCGCGATCGCGGGTGAGCTCCCGGACCTCCCGCACGTGCCCGAACTGCCCGCGCGCGGTCCCGGCGCAGACCTCGTCGGGCGCACGATGGCACTCCTGGCCGAGGTGGCCCCCGACATGGCGGTGGAGACCACTCCCGTGGGCTGGCGCTTCTCAGACGCCCCCGGCCGGGTGATGGCGCGGGCGAGATCCTGGCTCGGCGAGGATCTCGATGGCATGGAGCAGGCACTTGCGGGGCGCCGCGGCCCGCTGAAGGCGCAGTTGGCGGGCCCGTGGACCCTCGCCTCGGCCGTGGAGATGCGCGGGGGTGAGCGCGCGGTGCGCGACCACGGGGCCTGCCGCGATATCGCGGAGGCGCTTGCCGAGGCAGCCGCGGGTCATGTCGCTGAGATCACCCGCCGCTTGCCCGGCGTGCAGGTCGTGCTCCAACTCGATGAGCCGTCCCTGCCCTCGGTCCTCGCCGGTGGAGTAACCACGGCCAGCGGCCTCGCGACGTATCGCTCCGTTGATGTCGCGCGCGCGCAGGCCCACCTCGCCGGGGTGATCGACGCTGTCACCGCGCAGGGCGCGCTGCCCGGGGTGCACTGCTGCCATCCGCGTGTGCCCATCGACCTGCTGCGACGTGCTGGTGCGCGCATGCTCTCCGTCGATCCCGCCGTTCTTGAGACCGAGCTCGAGGAGCCGCTCGGCGAGGCACTCGAGGCAGGAGTGCACCTGCTGCTGGGCTACGCGCCGTCGCTTCCTCAGTCGGTGCCCGGTGCCCAGGCCCTGGCCGAGCGCATCGCCGGGCGGGCGCTGGAGCAGTACTCCCGCTGGGGCATCGCCGCCGACGATGCCAATGCGCGCGTCGCCCTCACGCCCAGTTGCGGCCTCGCGGGCGCGGATCCGTCGTGGACCCGGCTCGTCTACACCGCGCTCGGCATCGCCGGCCGGCTCGTGCGGGATGATGCGCCGGTGGAGCAGGACCCGTCATGAGCATCCCCGCCAAGGCGCGCAATCGCTGGGGTGAGCTCGTCGATGCCATCAACGACGCACGCGATCGCTACTACCAGCACGATGCGCCCACGATCTCCGATGAGGAGTACGACGCGCTCTACCGTGAGCTCGTCGCGCTCGAAGCCCAGCATCCCGAACTTGCCTCGGGGGAGTCGCCGACGCAGACGGTGGGCGGGTCGCGCGCGGAGATGTTCGAGCCTGTCGAGCATCTAGCGCGGATGTACAGCCTCGACAATGCCTTCTCGCGGGAGGAGGTGCAGGCGTGGGCTACCCGAGTGGACAAGGGTGCGGGGCAACTCCCCGCGTTGCTGTGCGAGCTCAAGGTCGACGGTCTCGCCGTGGATCTGGTGTACGTCGAGGGGCGGTTGCGCACGGTGGCCACGCGCGGCGATGGCCGCGTGGGCGAAGACGTCACCTACAACGCCTCCTTCATCCCCGGCATCCCCAGGACACTCGCGGGCGCGCATCCGCCGGCACTGCTGGAGGTGCGTGGGGAGATCTACTTCCCGCTCGATGAGTTCGAGCGCATCAACGCCGAGCAGCTCGCCCTCGGGGGCTCCCCCTTCGCGAACCCGCGCAACGCTGCAGCGGGCAGCCTGCGTCAGCGCATCGACCGCCGCCAGGATGAGGTCGCCGACGTGGAGGCCCGTTCGCGAGGGACCGATCGAGAGGTCGCCCGCGTCGTGCGCCTGCGCGATGAGCTCGCACTCGCCACGGGGCGCCTCGAGGCTCTCCGGCTCGTCGTACACGGGATCGGCGCGCACGAGGGCGTGTCGTTTGCGACGCTGAGTGAGGCGTACGACGTCCTCGCGCATCTGGGTCTGCCGACCAGCGATCGGATCCGCCTGGTGCCCGACCTCGCCGGTGTCGAGGACTACATCACCTACTACGGCGATCATCGCCACGACGTCGAGCACGAGATCGACGGGGTCGTCATCAAGGTCGATGACCTCGCCATCCAGGACAGGCTCGGAGCGACCTCGCGGGCACCCCGGTGGGCCATCGCCTACAAGTACCCGCCCGAGGTGGTCCGCACGCGGCTGCTCGATGTCCAGGTCAACGTGGGCCGCACGGGCCGCGTGACGCCCTTCGCGGTGATGGAGCCCGCGCGCGTCGCCGGCTCGACGGTGTCCATGGCGACACTGCACAACGCCCAGGAGGTCACGCGCAAGGGCGTGCTCATCGGCGACATGGTCTTCCTCCGCAAGGCCGGCGACGTGATCCCGGAGGTGCTCGGGCCTGTCGTCGAGGTGCGCGACGGCAGCGAGCGCGCATTCGTGATGCCTTCGGCATGCCCGGAGTGCGGCAGTGCGCTCGCTCCCGAGAAGGAGGGGGACATCGACATCCGCTGCCCCAACACTCGGTCGTGCCCGGCGCAGATGCGCGAGCGGCTCTTCCATGTGGCGTCACGCGGGGCAATGGACATCGAGGGCCTGGGATACAAGGCCGCAATCGCACTTCTCGACTGCGGACTTGTGCACGACGAGGGCGACCTCTTTGCGCTCACGGCTGACGATCTGCTGCGCTGCCCCTTCTTCACCCGAGAGCCCGGCAAGGGCGAAGACGGCCCGCAACTCACGGAAAACGCCAAGGGCATGCTCGCCCAGATCGACGCGGCCAAGGACAGGCCGCTGTGGCGCGCGCTCGTGGCGCTGTCCATCCGCCATGTCGGTCCCACCGCTGCCCAGGCCCTCGCACGCGACCTCGGAAGCATCGATGCCATCGCCGAGGCTGACCCCGAGCGACTCGCCGAGGTCGAGGGTGTCGGAGGCGTGATCGCCGAGGCGCTCACGGAGTGGTTTGCCGAACCCTGGCATCGCGAGGTCATCGACAAGTGGCGAGCCGCAGGGGTGCGACTTGCCGACGAGCGCGTGGCATCCGGGCCCGGGATCCTCGACGGCGTCACCGTCGTCATCACCGGGTCACTCGAGGGGTTCACGCGCGACGAGGCCACCGCCGCGGTGCAGGAGCGCGGCGGCAAGGTCTCGGGCTCGGTGTCGAAGAAGACCGACTTCCTCGTCGCCGCGGGTGCATCGACCTCGTCGAAGTACGAAAGGGCGGTCGCCCTCGGGGTGCCTGTTCTCGGCGTTGCCGGCTTCCGCGCGCTTCTCGACGACGGGGCCGACGCC
>JBIIDD010000241.1:0-3189 GCA_044238565.1 Candidatus Nanopelagicales bacterium | reverse complement strand
AAGTGTCGCCGCATCATCAGGGCCCTGGTGCGCCGCGCGCGCCAACCCCGGCTCCTCGACGAGAAGCTCGACCTCTTCGCCGACCCGCACCTGGGCACGCTCGAGCATGAGTTCATCGACCAGTTGGGCAATGCGCGCGGTCCGCCGCTCGATCTCCTGCTCGGGCAGGTGACCATCCAGGCCCACCGCCTCGGTGCCCTCCTCGTCGGAGTAGGGGAAGACCCCGACGGCGTCGAGCCGTGCCGACTCGAGGAAGGCCGCGAGTTCGTCGAGATCCTCCTCCGTCTCCCCCGGGAACCCGACAATGACATTCGTGCGGATCCCCGCGCGCGGATCGCGCGCGCGGATCGACTCGAGCAGGCCGAGGAAGTCTTCGGTGCCGCCGAAGCGGCGCATGCGCCGAAGCACCCGCGGGCTCGCATGCTGAAAGGACAGGTCGAAGTACGGCGCAACGCCGGGTGTGCCCGCGATGACGTCGACGAGTCCGGGGCGCATCTCAGCAGGCTGGAGATAGTTAAGGCGCAGGCGCAGGATGCCGGGCACGCGAGCGAGGGCGGGCAGGAGCCCCTCGAGCATGCGGATATCGCCCAGGTCCTTGCCGTAGGACGTGGAGTTCTCGCTCACGAGCACGACCTCGCGCACTCCCGCCTCGACGAGGTCGACGACCTCGCCCATGACCTGCTCGGGGCGACGACTCACAAACGATCCGCGGAAGGAAGGGATGGCGCAGAAGGTGCAGCGACGATCGCAGCCGGAGGCGAGCTTGACCGACATGACCGGGCCGGTCACTGCTCGACGCAGGCCCGCATGGCCAGGTGCAGACTCCGATCCGGCCCGCTCGACCGGCGCAAGGGGCAGCAGGCGTCGACGGTCGGTGGGCACATGCGCCTCGAGGCTCTCACCAGCGGCGACGCGCCGCACGCGGTCAGCGATATCGGCGTAGTCGTCGAAGCTCAACACCGCGGCCGCTTCAGGCAGGGACTCCGCCAGCTCATTGCCGTATCGCTCCGCAAGGCACCCGGTGACAACCACGCGCGCGCCAGTGTCAGCAGCAGCAAGGACCGCATCGATGGAGTCCTTCTTCGCCGATGCGACGAATCCGCAGGTGTTGACGAGGAGGACATCGACTTCGTCGACGTCGTCGAGCACGGGAATGCCGTCAGCGACCAGGCGCGCCTCGAGCTCGTCGGCATCGACGTCGTTGCGCGCACAGCCGAGGCGCAGGACGCCGACGCGGGGACTCATCCCCTCAGGGTAGAGAGTCGCCGAGCAGAGTCAGGGCGCGGGCGGCCGACGGACGGACGGTGCCTCGTCGTACGCCGCGAGGAGGTCATCGGCATCGATATCCAGCACCCCGGCGATGACCCGGAGATGACCTCGCGCGTAGACGTCGCCACCCGTGTCGAAGAAATCATCCGCTTCCATCTGCTCGAGCAGACCCCGGCGCAGGCGCGTGGACTGGGCGAGGTCATCGAGGGTGAGTCCGCGATCTCGCAACGCGCTGCTGATGAGGGCCCCGGGGGTGACCAAGCTGGCGTCGGACACATCCCCAGGCTAGATGCGCAGCCGTCGGAGTGCGCTGTGCGTGGAGCGGCCGGGATGTCCCCACTCCGAGGGACTTTCCACGACGGAGATGTCGCCAAGCGTCGGCTATGCGCCGCCCCGGACATCCATGAGGAATCCCGGCAGGTCATCGGGCTTGAGCAGCACCTCGCGCGCCTTGGAGCCCTCGCTCGGCCCGACGACACCGCGTGACTCGAGCAGGTCCATGAGCCGGCCCGCCTTGGCGAATCCCACGCGCAGCTTGCGCTGCAGCATCGACGTCGACCCGAACTGCGTCGTGATGACGAGCTCCGCCGCCTGGCACAGAAGGTCGAGATCGTCGCCGATCTCCTCGTCGATCTGCCGGCTCGATGTCGCAGGGCTCGTGACGTCGTCGCGGTAGTCGGGGTCCATCTGCTCGCGCACGAAGCGCACCACTGAGCGGATCTCGGTCTCGGAGACGAACGCACCCTGGATGCGCTGCGCCTTGCTCGCTCCCATAGGGAGGAAGAGGCCGTCACCCTGGCCGACGAGCTTCTCCGCACCGGGCTGATCGAGGATGACGCGACTGTCAGCGAGAGATGACGTCGCGAAGGCGAGGCGACTGGGCACATTGGCCTTGATGAGACCGGTCACCACGTCGACACTCGGACGCTGGGTCGCGAGCACGAGGTGGATACCGGCTGCTCGCGCCAACTGCGTGATGCGCACGACGGAGTCCTCCACGTCTCGTGGCGCCACCATCATGAGGTCGGCCAGCTCGTCGACGATGACGAGGAGATACGGATAGGGGCGCAGCACTCGCTCGCTGCCCATCGGAGGCGTGAGCTTGCCGGTGCGGACCGCCTTGTTGAAGTCATCGATATGACGGAAGCCGAACTGCGCGAGATCGTCGTAGCGGGCGTCCATCTCCTTGACGACCCACTGCAGGGCGTCGGCGGCCTTCTTAGGGTTGGTGATGATGGGCGTGATCAGGTGCGGGATTCCTTCATAGGCGGTGAGCTCGACGCGCTTGGGGTCGACGAGGATCATCCGCACCTCTTCGGGCGTGGCGCGCATGAGGATCGAGGAGATGAGCGAATTGATGCAGCTCGACTTGCCCGCGCCTGTCGCGCCCGCGACGAGCAGGTGAGGCATCTTGGCGAGGTTAGCCACGACGTATCCGCCCTCGACGTCCTTGCCGAGCGCCACCGTCATCGGGTGATGCTCGGCGACGGCCGTCTCCGAGCGGAGCACGTCGCCGAGGCTCACGAGCTCGCGGTCGATGTTGGGGATCTCGATGCCGATGGCGCTCTTGCCCGGAATCGGGCTGAGGATGCGCACCTCGGGACTCGCGACGGCATACGCGATGTTGCGGCTCAGTGCGGTGACGCGCTCGACTTTGACACTCGGGCCGAGTTCGATCTCGTAGCGGGTGACCGTGGGCCCACGAGTGAAGCCGGTGACGCGCGCATCGATGGCGAACTCGTCGAGCACCTGGGTAAGCGACGCAACCACGGCATCGTTGGCCTTGGTGCGCGCGCGCGGAGCAGGGCCCGCCTTGAGCAGGCTCGGCTGGGGCAGGCGATAGTCGATGGCCCTGTCCAGCGGCAATTGCTCCGCCGGCCCAGAGGGAGCGGGAGCGAGGGCAGGTGCGGGCATGGGCGC
>JBIIDD010000240.1:0-3207 GCA_044238565.1 Candidatus Nanopelagicales bacterium | reverse complement strand
GCCGCTCCGGGCTCGCCGATCCTCGCGGCCACGCAGGACGGCCGCATCTGGTCGTATACCTCGGGCCCATGGCGCCTCGGCCCTAGAGGCACGAGCCCCGCCTATCCCGGCAGTTGACCCTTGCCCGTGACGATGACAGCCATGCCCTCCGGCGAGACATGGGCTTGTCCCTCCGCCGGCGCCCACACGGCAGCGCGACCCTCGGGCACGGTCTGACCCTCGCCCGGGCCGCTGTCGATGCGCACCGCTCCCTCCAGCGCGAGCACGAGCCGATGGCGTCCCGCTGGCAGCAGGCGAGGCGATGTCGCGACGACGAGATCGAAGGGCATGCCCGCGGGCGCGAGGGTCTCGCCAGGGGCCGCGCTGAGGCGCTCGGGCACCCGATCCCGTGACACGGCCTCGAGTGCCTCGTCAACGGCGATGGTCTTGCTCGTGAGGCCAAGACGCAAGACGTTGTCGGAGCTCGTCATCACCTCGATGCCGAGTCCGCCGACGTAGGAGTGCACGATGCCGGCAGAGACGGCCACCGCCTCGCCCGGATGCAAGACATCGTGGTCGAGGAGGACGCTGACGAGCACACCCGGATCGCCTGGGAAGGCGGCGATGACGCGCTCGAGGGCGACGACAGCCTCCTGCGACCAGCCGCGCCCCTGCGCGGCGTCAACCAGGCGTGCGGCAAGGGCGGCCCGCTCCTGCGGCTGCACCGAGAGCAGACGCCGTGTCGACACGACGGGATCACCGGCGCGCACGATGTCGACAATGTCCGCCGATGCCCCCGCATCAGCGAGGAGCGCCGCCGCATCGGAGGCGTCGCGCCATCCCGCATGGATGTCGAAGGGCTGAAGCGCTACGAGCATCTCGGCCTTCTCCGCATCGTCGGCGAAGAGCGGCGACGCCGCAGCCCAGCCTCGTCGGGCGAGGTCGGCATCGGGATGCACCTGGATGGACAGGGGTGTGCCCGCGGCCAGCAACTTCACCAGGGGCATGCCGACATGTGCGTCGAGGTCGGCAAGTGGCAGTCCCGCGTCGGCGCCCGCGACGACATAGGTGGGCCCGGAGGGATGGGTGCCGAACCACAGCTCCGCCTGTGGGGTGCCCGTCGCACCATGCCAACGAGCCAGGCCGTCGACGACTCCCCAGTCGTAGTCCTTGAGCGCGCCCGCAACGATCTGCGGCATCAGGGCATCAAGCCCCTGCCGGCGGGATCGCCTCGTCGAGCAGCATCACGGGGATCCCGTCGCGCACCGGGAAGCCACGGTGGCAGGTGGTGCACACCAGCAGGTGACGCTGGCCGTCCACCTCGAGCGCCGCGTGCGCCTCGCACGGGCACGCCAGGATCTCGAGCAGCAGTGGGTCCAGGCCCAGGGTCTCCGACACGGCAGTCCTCCTCACGTCTCGCGGACGAGGGCGAGCACCTCATCGCGGACGGACTCCATGGTGCCACCATCCACCGCCTCGACGTTCAGCCGGAGGAGGGGCTCGGTATTGCTCGGTCTGAGATTGAACCACCAGTCAGGGGCGGAGACGGTCATGCCGTCGAGCTCGTCGAAGGAGACCCCCTCGCGGCCCGAGAACGAGGCGCGCACCCGATCGGCGGCAACCGCCGCATCGGTCACCACGGAGTTGATCTCCCCGCTCGCCACATATCGGTCGTAGCGGGCGAGCAGGCTCGACAGGGTGGTTCCGGGTGGTGCCGAGCCGAGCGCAGCGAGGACGTGCATCGCGGCGAGCATGCCGGAGTCCGCACGCCAGAAGTCGGTGAAGTAGAAGTGCCCCGAGTGCTCGCCGCCGAAGACTGCACCCGTCTCCGCCATGCGCGCCTTGATGAAGGAGTGACCGACGCGCGTGCGCTCGGCGACTCCGCCGCACTCGGCGATGACCTCGGGCACGGTACGCGAACTGATGCAGTTGTAGATGATGGTCGCGCCCGGCCGCCGCTGGAGTTCGCGCTCGGCGATGAGGGCGGTGATAGCCGACGGCGTCACCGCGACGCCTCGCTCATCGATGACGAAGCATCGATCGGCATCGCCGTCGAACGCCAGGCCGATGTCGGCCCCCTCGGCGAGCACCGCTCGCTGCAGGTCGCGCAGGTTGTCCGGCTCGATCGGATTGGCCTCGTGATTCGGGAAGGTCCCGTCGAGTTCGAAGTAGAGGGGGGTGACGCGCAATGGCAGGTCAGCAAGCCCCGCCGCCGTGCCGAGCACCGCCGGGGCAGTCAATCCGGCCATGCCATTGCCCGCATCGATGACCACCGAGAGCGTGCGGATCTTCGACAGATCGACGAGGGAGCGCAGGAAGCCCGCATAGGCGGGGAGTGTGTCGCGTCGGGTGACCGTGCCCGCCGGACCGTCGTACGACGGCACACCGGCCTCGACGAGATCGCGTATCGCGCGCAGCCCCGTCTCCGAGCCCACGGGTGCAGCGCCCGCGCGGCACAGCTTGATGCCGTTGTACTGGGCGGGGTTGTGGCTTGCCGTGAACATCGCACCGGGCAGTCCCAGGTCGCCGGAGGCGAAGTAGAGACCATCGGTGCTCGCGAGTCCGATGCGGATGGCGTCGCAGCCCTGAGCGCACACCCCCTCGGCGAAGGCCGCCACGAGCGCGTCACCCGACGGGCGCATGTCCTGGCCGATGACTACGGCTCCTGGGCCGCCATCTGCCGATCGGATACCGAGCACCTCGACGAAGGCCGCTCCGATCCTGCGAGCGAGGTCCGCATCGAACTGCTCGGGCACGAGTCCGCGTACGTCGTACGCCTTGAAGACCGCGTCGAGCCCTGCGGCATCCGGGCGGGACGGGTCGCCGGATGCGCCGGCCACCACCGTCACCCCTCGGAGTCGTAACCGGCGGGAAGGGATCTCAGGTGGCCTCGACGCGTGCCCTCAGCCCCCACCGCCGTGCGCGACTCCAACTCATCGAAGAGCGTGGCGCTGCGTTCGCTCGCAGCCGCGGCTTCGCGGACGGCATTGGCAAGTGCTTCGAGGTCATCACCGGAGGGGCGCATGTCCTGCGGATCCGGCTCAATGCGCACGGCCTGCCAGCCCAGCGGCACCGTGAGCCGGGCCGCGTGTATCTCGCAAAGGTCATAGCCATGGGGATCAGGTGATGAGGAGAGCGGCCCGAGGACCGCGGTGGAGTCGGCATAGACATAGGTCAGGGTGGAGTTGGCAGCACGTCCGCAGGTCACGCGGGAGCAGCGGCGTCGGT
>JBIIDD010000239.1:0-3208 GCA_044238565.1 Candidatus Nanopelagicales bacterium | reverse complement strand
CAGCCTCGATGTCGGCAAAGGCGCGACCCTCGACGGATCGGAAGGCGACAGCCCCCTGCCCCGTGGAGAGGAAGTCCATCGAGACCTGCAGGGTGATCGCAGCAGACGGGATAGCGAAGAGAGCATCAAGGTTGGGGCGTGCAGGCTTCCTGCGACCGAGGAGACCGTCGAGGAAGCCCACTAGCGCTGACCCATCTCGGCTGCGATCCGCGCCAATTGCTCGATGCGCTTCTGCAGCGGCGGGTGGGTCGACATGAGCGACTCGAGTCCGAAGCCTCCGCCACCGCGCCCCTTGGAGAAGGCGGGCGCGAAGGCGAAGGCGGCGACCGGCTCCATCTGCCGGAGGTCGCGCGTGGGGATGGTCGCCATGTCACCGGACACCTTCTGCAGTGCCGTGGCCAGCGCGGTGGGCTTGCCCGTCACGAGGGCGGCACCGCGATCCGCGCCGAGCTCGCGGTAGCGGGAGAGCGCACGGATGAGAAGGAACGAGATGAAGTAGACGAGCACGCTCACGACCATCACCGCCAGGAAGACCAGGGCGGTGTTCTGGTCACGGCGATCGCGCATCATCGATCCCCACATCGCGGAGCGCACCATGAAGCCCGCGAGGATGGCGCTGAACGACGCGATGGTCATCACCGTGACGTCCTTGTGGGCCACGTGCGAGAGCTCGTGCGCCAGGACACCCTCGAGCTCGTCGCGATCAAGCCGACGCAGCAAGCCTGTGGTCACGACGACGACGGAGCGCTTCGCCGTGCGGCCTGTCGCGAAGGCATTCGGCGCGTCATTGTCGGCGATCGCGATGCGGGGCTTCTCCATGTCGGCCATCGCGCACAGGCGATCGACGAGACCGTGGAGTTGCGGCGCCTGCTCAGGCGTGACCACATGTGCCTTCATCGCCCCCATGGCGAGGGAGTCCGAGAACCACCACTGGCCGAAGAGGAGCGCGCCGCTGATGCCGAGCACCCAGATCGCGCTCACCCCGAGGGCGTACATCACCGCGGCGAGGATGACGTAGAGCAGGCCGAGCCCGAACATCGTCCCGAACATCCGGGCCGTGAGGCCGCGATCGGTGCCGTAGCGCGTACGTGCCATATCGGGTTGCGTGCCCCCCTAGGCCTTGTCGCCCTCGATGGCCGCCGGATTGCCCCCGGAGCCGAGCTCGAGTCGCATCTTGGCAAGCTCGTCGTCGACCTGGCTCTGGCTGGCCATGCGCTCGAGCTCGAGGGTGAGGTTGTCCTTGCCCGTGCTCGACACATCCTCGAGGGCACCGGAGGCCACGAGCTCGTCGATCGCGCCCGCGCGCGCCTGCATCTGCGCGGTCTTGTCCTCGGCGCGCTGCACGGCAAGGCCGACATCGCCGAGCTCGCTCGAGATCCCGGCAAAGGCCTCATTGATCTTGGTCTGCGCCTCGGCGGCGGAGTAGGTGGCCTTGATCGTCTCCTTCTTGGTGCGGAAGGCATCGACCTTGGCCTGGAGCTGCTGCGACGCGACGACGAGCTTCTCCTCCTGGTCCTGCAGTTGGGCGAGCTGCACCTGCAGGTCGGCGATCTGCTGCTGCAGGCCGCTCTTGCGCGTGAGTGCCTCGCGCGCAAGATCTTCGCGGCCACCGGCGAGTGCGGCCTTGGCCTGCTCGGTGAGCTTGTCGGTCTGCTGGGCCAGATTCTGGATCTGGAGCTCGATCCGCTTCCTGCTCGTGGCGACGTCGGCGACCCCCCGACGTACCTTCTGGAGCAGCTCCAACTGCTTCTCGTACGAGTAGTCGAGCGTCTCGCGGGGATCCTCGGCCTTGTCGAGGGCCTTATTGGCCTTCGAGGCGAAGATGAGCTTGAAGCGCTGCCACAGACCCATGGTGTCCTCCTACCGGCGTCCACCCGTCGGGTGGCAATCTCCCTCCAGACTAGGGGGGACCGGCGTGGGTCGCGTCCCAGGCCGTCCAGCAGGACGGCGGGGAGCGGCCAGGGGAGCGCGGCGATAGATTGCCAGCATGTTCGGACGCAAGCAGGCTCCGGTGGAGACCTCCCCTGAGACCCCCCAGGGCCAGGAGGCGCCCGGGTCGGGCAAGGGCCGCCCCACACCCTCCCGCAAGGAGGCCGAGGCCGCCCGCAAGCAGTCGCTCAAACTCCCCAAGGACCCCAAGGCTGCCAGGAGGGCCGCCCGCGAGCGCGACCGCGAGGCCCGGGCTCAGCAGCGCGCCGCACTGGCTGCCGGCGACGAGCGAGCCCTGCCCGCGCGCGATCAGGGGCCGGTCAAGCGCTACGTGCGTGACTTCGTGGACAGCAGGTTCACGATCGCCGAGTACTTCATCTTCGTGGCCCTCGCCGTCCTCGTGCTGGGCTTCATCCCCAACCCCATCGTGCAGCTGGCTGTGTCCATCTCATGGATGGCGCTCATCGCCCTCGTGGCCTTCGACGAGATCTTCCTGCTCGTGCGCCTCAACTCAGCACTGCGCAAGCGCTTCCCCGACAAGGCGGAGCGCAAGGGATCACTGTGGTACGCCGGCCTGCGCACACTGCAGTTGCGGCGCTTCCGTCTGCCGCCGCCGCGCGTGCGACGTGGCGACACACCCGAAGAGCCGCGGCCGCACCGCTCCTAGCGGGCGACTCCGCTCAGGCGGTCGGGTGCAGGCTCATCGGCCCGTAGACCTGACGGTCGTCCTCCCAGAGCACCACCGCGTCGACGCCTCCGTCGAGCAGTTCCCGCCAGCTTTCTCCGAGCCACGTCTCGGCGTCCGCCTGCGAGGGGAAGGGCGTGAGCACCGCAGCCGCCGGGAGGTCGGCCACGGGGGTGCCCTGGAGGTCGGTGAAGATCCACGTCCATGCCATGGGAGGAAGGTACGCCGACTCGCCCGGCTCCCGGGGGCCTTTGACTCACCCGCTCCCCCCGTGGTCGGATGACCCCACAACTGAACACGCGCCCGATGTCCAGGGGAAGCCGGTGCAAATCCGGCGCTGACCCGCAACCGTGAGCCGCCGCAGCGCGGCAAGTCGGAGCACCTGGCGGGCGCGAGCGCCTCGCGAGACGGCACCAGCCGCCTCGCGCCCGTCGAGGTCTACGGGATGTGGCGGCACAGGCGGGCTCAGCCCGCGGGAGGCCGACCGCATCAAGTGGGTCGCTCACCCTGGAGTGCACATGCACGCGATCACCGGCACCGCCGGCGCGATGAGAAGTTTTCGTCGCCTCATCATTCCGATAACTCCCGTAATCG
>JBIIDD010000238.1:0-3217 GCA_044238565.1 Candidatus Nanopelagicales bacterium | reverse complement strand
TCCTCGCGGATCTTGTGGTAGACCACCTCGGACTCGTACTGCGCAGCAACTCCTGCGATGAGCCGCTGCTTCTCTGCCTCGGGGATGCCGAGTCGGTCGTAGGTCGACTTGATGTCGTCGGGAAGTTCATCCCAGCTCGTCGCCTGCTTCTCCGTCGACCGGACGAAGTACTTGATGTTGTCGAAGTCGATGCCGCTCAGATTGGAGCCCCATGTGGGCATGGGCTTCTTCTCGAAGAGGCGCAGACCCTTGAGGCGGAGGTCGAGCATCCACTGGGGCTCGTTCTTGAGCGCGCTGATCTCACGCACGACGTCCTCGTTGATCCCGCGGCGGGCCGTCGAGCCTGCCACGTCGGGGTCGTGCCAGCCGTACTCATAGCGGCCGAGACCGTCGAGTTCGGGATGCGAGGTCGTCGTCATGCGGAGGTCCTCCGGTTCATCAGGGCTGGCACGAGGGTGGTGCATACGCCGTCGCCACGTCCGATCGTGGCCAGGCGCAGAACATGGGATCCGAGCAGCTCCTCGAAGGCCTCGGTCTCGGCCTCGCACAGCTGCGGGAAGAGGACGGCAGCATGGCGCACGGGACAGTGGTGCTGGCACAGTTGCGGGCCCGTATCCGTCTCGACCGTCGTGGCGGCGTAGCCATCGCGGGCGAGGCCATCGGCAAGTAGCGTCAAGCGCACCTGGGTGTCAGGTGCGTGCGCGAGTGACGCGCGGTGGCGTTCGACGAGCGTGTGGGCCCGCTGGCGGGCGAACTCCAGAACCGCCTGCTCGCCGTACGTTCGATCGATGAAGGCCAGCGCTGACACTGCGAGGTCGTCGTAGTCGACATCGAAGGCGTGGCTGCCGTCATCGGTGAGCGAGAAGACTCGCGCGGGACGTCCTCGACCTCGCGCCGGAGTCGGCCCGAAGGGTCGCTGATCGTCGGCGCGCACGAACCCGTCAGCGACAAGGGCATCAAGATGCCGGCGCACGACCGTGGGGCTGTGGCCCAGGCGTCCGGCGAGCTCGCTCGCGGTGGCAGGACCGCCGTCGAGAAGCGAACGCGCCACGCGCTCAGCACCGGGACTGGGGAATTTCACACCCCTAGTGTGTCGCAAATCCCCACGCGCGCAACCCCGGCCCCCTCCGTGAGGGCCTTGCGGGACACTCTAGGCGTGGATGCGGCGCGGCTCGAGGGGATCGTGGTCTCCTACCCGGGTGGCCGGACGGCCCTGGCAGGTCTTGACCTCTCGGTGGCCGCGGGCAAGGTGACCGTGCTCCTGGGCCCCAACGGGGCGGGAAAGTCGAGCACGGTCGGCGTACTCGCGGGGTTGATCCGCCCGGATTCCGGACGCGCCCAGGTGCTCGGTGGCACGCCCGGCCGGCTCGAGGCCCGCCGCCGTCTCCATGTGATGGTCCAGGACGACGGACTGCCCACCGGCGCCCATCCGGCCGAGATCGTGCGACACGTCGCACGATTGCGCGGTGCTCCCTCGACGGCGCAGCCGCTCATCCAGCTCCTGGGCATCGATCAACTCGGACGCACGACCATTCGACGCCTCTCCGGGGGGGAGCGCAGGCGCGTCAGCCTCGCGTGCGCCCTCGTGGGAGATCCAGACGCCGTGATCCTCGATGAGCCCACCGCCGGCTTGGATCCGCGAGGACGAGCAATCGTGTGGGAGGCCATCGCAGGCCTGCGCGATCGCGGACGTACCGTCCTCCTCTGCACCCACCTGCTTGACGAGGCCGAGGCGTTGGCCGATGACATCGCGATCATCGCGGGGGGTCGTATGCGTGCGAGTGGACCTCTCTCCTCCCTCCTGCCCGACAGTGCCGAGCGGGTGACCTTCGACGGTCCGCTTCACCTGGATGTAGCCGGACTGGTGCAGGCATTGCCTGAAGGCACGCGCGTCGAAGAGGTGTCGCCGGGGCGATATCGGATCGATGGGGACGCAAGTCCTCAGATCCTTGCCACGGTGGCCTCATGGTGTGCGCAGCACGGCGTGCAGCCGCGCAACCTCAGTGCCGGCGCGGAGTCGCTTGCCGATGCGTACTGGCGACTTACCGAGGAGCCGGGAGCTAACCCATGATCACCCAGGCCGGCTTCGAGCTCAGACTCCTCATGCGCAACGGGGAGCAGCTCCTGCTCACCCTCATCATCCCCGTGGCTCTCCTCCTCGGAGTGACCCTCGTACCTGCGATCCCCCTCTCCGCTCCCCCGGGCGCCGAACGAGTGCCCGAGGCCCTGGGCGGTGTGCTTGCGGTCGCGATCATCGCGAGTGCCTTCGCCTCGCTGGCCATCAGTGTCGGTTTCGATCGACGATCCGGGGCACTGCTGATGCTCGCCACCACACCGCTCTCGCGCAGGGGGATCCTCGGCGCGCGCGCCCTGGCGACCATGGGGATGGTGGCGATCCAGGTGGTCATCCTTGCCGCGGCCGCGATCGCACTTGGTTGGCGACCGGGCGCGACCGCTTTCGCGCTGCCCGCCGTCGCGCTCCTCGGCACAGCGGCCTTCGCCGCGCTCGGCTTCGCCCTCGGCGGGGCCGTGAGAGCAGAGGCCACTCTCGCCGCGGCCAACGCCGCGTTCCTCGCACTCGTCGCCGTAGGAGGTACGACATTCCCGGCCTCCGACCTCCCCGGGCCGTTGGCCGGGCTGGTCTCCCTGCTGCCGTCCTCCGCGCTCGCCGACCTACTCCGGTGGTCCACGGGAGCGACAGGCGCCAGCGCATCCGCACTCACCCTGGACGTCGCCATCGTCCTCATCTGGGGTCTCGTCGGGACCGTGGTCGCCGCGCGCACCTTCCGCTGGCGCTGACCCCGGCCGGGGTGGATCACCCGCCAGGCCCAGGCGTGCGTCACGGCATAGAGTCGAACCATGACGACGGAGACCACCGATCGCCCCAGCGCACCCGTGGGAGCCGACGGCCGAGCACCCCGGTGGCTGCGCAGGGTCTTCGTGGCCAACCTCGTAGCCCAGATCGGCATCGTGGTGACTGGCGGCATCGTGCGTCTCACGGGCTCCGGTCTGGGCTGCCCCACCTGGCCGGAGTGCGTGGAGGGTTCCTACATCCCCACGTCTCGGCAGGAGGAGGCCTGGCACAAGTACGTCGAGTTCGGCAATCGCCTCCTCACCTTCGTCCTGGCAGCCCTCGCCATCGCAGCGATCCTCGGGGCACTCGCCTGGTGGCGCCGGCAGCGTCGCTCCGGGGGCCCGTCCCGCGGCGCCGTCCTCG
>JBIIDD010000236.1:0-3239 GCA_044238565.1 Candidatus Nanopelagicales bacterium | reverse complement strand
CGCGTGGGGTCCTCATCGAGCACGAGGTGCACTGTGAGTCCCGCCTCGGCACCGACGGCGCGCACATGCGAGGAGAGTGCCTCGCCGATGCCCGCGCCCACCTCGGTGCGCAGGTCGAAGATGGACAGGCGCAGCTCGGTGACGATGCGGGTGAGCTCATCGCGGATGCGCTGCAGGCTCTCTCTCGTGCCGGTGTCGGGCTGCGAGGCGAGTGCATCGTCGACGAGGAAGCCGAGACCGGCCACCTCCTGCGCGATGCCGTCGTGGATCTCGCGCGCAAGGCGGCGTCGCTCCTCCAGGGTCGCAAGATCGCGCACCTCGTCGAAGATCCGCGCAGTGTCGAGGCGCAGCGCCGCCTCATCGGCCATGGCCTGCGCCTCGGTGAGCGCCTCCACGGGCCAGAGACCTCCGGAGCGCTCGATGCCGACGAGCCCGATGCGCTCATCGCCAAGCCGCAGAGGGATCACCGCGCAGGCGCGCGATGTGCCGAGCTCGGGGCCGTCCATCGCGCCGAGGCGCTGCACCGCGACCCCCGACTCCCACGCCTGGCCCCACAGGCCCGACCCCAGTGAGGGCGACCAGCCGGTTGGCTCCTCTGGATTGCGGGCGATGGTGAGGAGGCGCCCGCCGTCCGCGCGCATCATCACCTCCGCGCGATCGTGCGGGAGCACGCTGCCGAAGCGAGCGAGTGCAGCCTGCGCAAGCGCTGACTCCTCCAGGCCACCGGGCAGCTGGCGTGCGACATCGCGCAGTGAGACGAGGAGTCGGCGGGCAGCGTCGTAGTCGGTGCTCTCGGGAGCTATGCGCTCGCGCAGGTGATTGGTCAGCACGGCGCCGAGACCGAGGGAGGCGCCCAGAGCCAGTACGACGATGAGATCGACCACGCCCGTCGGCAGGTCGTCGCGCACGCGCAGGGCCGTGCCGACCACGAGCACCAGCGCCTCGATCGCGATGGCTGATGCCAGCCCGGCGGTGCCCATCGCGAAGGCACTCACGATGGGCGGGACGGCGAGGTAGACGATCGAGGGGCGATCGCCGGGCGTCGATGTCACGACGACGAGTGCGATGGCCGCGGCCTCCGCGATGAGCACGGCGTAGCGCAGCCACACCGGGCGCGCCGGAATCGTGCCGAGCTGGGCGAGTACGGCGATGAGCGCCACGAGCGCGATCTGCTCGGTGGCCACGGGCGTGTCGCCGGTGGCGAGTGAGACGAGCAGGACCCCGGCAAAGCCAAGGCCTCGCGTCACGCCATCACGGACGTGACGCGAGGCCAGGGCCTGCGTTATGCGTAGAGAGCGTCGACCTCGGATGCGTACTCCTTCATGACGACGTTGCGCTTGAGCTTCATCGACGGCGTGAGCTGTCCGCCCTCTTCCGTCCAATCCTCTTGAAGGATAGTGAACTTCTTGATGGCCTCGGCATTGGACACCGCCTTGTTTGCCTCATCGACAGCCTTCTGGACCTCTGCCACGAGTGCGGGATCGGTGGTCATCGACGCGATCGTCGTGCCCTCGGGCTTGCCGTTCTGCTTCAGCCAGGCGGGCCACGACTCGGGGTCGATGGTCACGAGCGCAGCGATGAAGGGCTGGGCATCGCCCACGACCATGCACTGGCTGATGAGCCAATTGCTGCGTAGCCGATCCTCGAGGACGGCCGGGGCGACGTTCTTGCCACCGGCTGTGACGATGAGTTCCTTCTTGCGGCCCGTGATCTTGACGAATCCCTGGTCGTCGATCTCACCGATGTCGCCGGAGTGGAACCAGCCGTCGGGCTCGATGGCCTCCGCCGTGGCGGTGGGGTTGTTCCAGTAGCCCTTGAAGATCTGGGCACCCGCGAGCATGAGTTCGCCGTCAGGGGCGACCTTGACCGAAGCGCCGGGGAACGGCTGGCCGACGGTCCCGATCTTGAGCGCATCGGGGCGGTTGACGGTGGTCGCCGCTGACGTCTCGGTGAGGCCGTAGCCCTCCAGGATCGTCACGCCGATGCCACGGAAGAAGTGGCCGAGGCGGTCACCCAGCGGTGCGCCACCGGAGACGGCCCACTCGATCTTGCCGCCCATGGCAGCGCGCAGCTTGCCGTAGACGAGCCTGTCGAAGACCTTGTGCTTGATCTTCAGGCCCAAGCCGGGGCCGCCGGTGTCGAGGGACTTCGAGTAGTCGATCGCGGTCTGCGCGGCGGTGTTGAAGATATTGCCCTTGCCCTCGGCGGTGGCCTTCTGCTGCGCGGAGTTGAAGACCTTCTCGAAGACGCGCGGGACCGCGAGGAGGAAGGTGGGCTGGAAGGACTGCAGGTCGCCCAGGAGGTTCTTGACGTCGGGAGCGTGACCGAGCCGGGTGCCCGAGTGGATGCAGCCCAACTGGATGATCCGGCCGAAGACGTGGGCGAGCGGCAGGAAGAGCAGGGTCGAGGCGCCCTGGACCGTGAAGAGCTGGGGCATGCCCGCCACGATGTTGTCGACCTCGAACATGAAGTTGCCGTGGGTGAGCATGCAGCCCTTGGGCCGGCCCGTCGTGCCCGAGGTGTAGATGATCGTGGCCAGGGACTCGGGGTTGAGTGTGGCGCGACGCTTCTCGAGCTCCTCGTCGGAGATACCTGCACCGGCCGCGACCAGGGTGTCGAGTGCGCCGTCGTCGAAGATCCATGCGCGCGTGCAGTCAGGGATGCGATCGGCGACCTCGTCGAAGACCTTCTTGTTCTTGGCGCTCTCGAGGAAGACGCCGACGGCGTTGGAGTCGCCGAGGATCCACTCGACCTGCTCCGCGGAGGAGGTCTCGTAGATCGGCACGACGGTGGCGCCGGCGTACCAGATCGCGTAGTCGGCGACGGTCCAGTCGTAGCGCGTGCGCGACATGATGCCGACCCGCTGACCCGGCTCCACGCCGGAGGCGACGATGCCCTTGGCCACGGCCTTGACCTGGTCGAGGAACTGCTGTGAGGTCACACCCACCCAGGCGCCTCCGCGGTTGACGGAGAGGGCGACGCGGTGGGGGGCTGTCTGGGCGTTGTCGACGATGTCGTCAACGAGGCTGCCCGAAGTGGGCGGCGGGATGATGGCAGCGACGCTGAACTCGGTTTTCACGATCTCTCCCACGGTCGGGTCCACCGATGGCTCGGTGTGACGTAGCTCGCATCACGCTAGGGGATGGGTCACCCCGGGTCCACCTGAACGTCCAACCTGGGCCGCCCGCGTGGGGAGCCGTCGGGTGTCCTTCGGGGAGGGTGCCTATCCTGACCCCATG
>JBIIDD010000237.1:0-3239 GCA_044238565.1 Candidatus Nanopelagicales bacterium | reverse complement strand
CGGGTCAACCACCATCCCGCCGACACGTCTGCGCGCCCCCAGCCCACGCCGCATGTCCGCAGCGGAGGTGGCGCAGCGAGGGGGAGTGGAAGCCACCACTGTCAAGGAATTGGTCGCGCATGGACTCGTCACGGACATGGACAGCGGTGCCGTGGAGATCTGCCGCCTCATCGTGCGCCTGCGCGAGTACGGCATCGAGCCGCGGCATCTGAGGTCCTTCCGGGTCGCAGCAGATCGCGAGGTTGGCCTGGTGCACCAGGCCCTCGCCCCCCGGCGAGGCAGTACGTCGTCCCTCGAGGAGCGCGAGCTCAGTGCACAGCTGCTTGCCCTCCTGCTTGACCTCCACGTGGCCCTGGTGCGACAGCGGTCGTCTACCCTCGAAGCATGAAGCGGGTGGAGGTGCTGGGCGTACGGGTCGAGATGCCGTCCAATCAGCCCATCGTCCTCTTGCGCGAGGCGGAGGGCGATCGTTATCTGCCCATCTGGATCGGCGCCGCGGAGGCCACGGCCATCGCCTACGTCCAGCAGGGCGTGGTGCCCCCGCGGCCCCTCACCCATGACCTCCTGAAGGACATGGTGGACGCGCTCGGCCGCAGCCTTGAGGAGGTGCGCATCACGCGGCTCGAGGACGGTGTGTTCTACGCCGAGTTGCACTTCGACCAGGGCACCGTCGTGAGTGCCCGCCCCTCCGATGCCATCGCCCTGGCACTGCGCGCAGGAAGCATGATCCTGGTCGATGACGGCGTTCTCGACGAAGCGGGTGTGGTGATACCCGATGAGGAGGAGGACGAGGTCGAGCGTTTCAGGGAGTTCCTCGATCAGGTGACCCCCGAGGACTTCGGCTCCGACTCGTAGACGCGCGCACTCCTGCCCGGCGGGTCGCGTTGACCCTGGGGCCGGTGAGCCCTAACGTTGCACTCCGCCCTCCTGGAGGGCGCAAAGTCGTAGAGCCCGGGCCTCGCCCGGATCGAGAGGGCGGTGGACAGCGACGATGCGCCTCACTGAAGAGTCCGTGCCCTCGGTGAACGTTCCCGTCACGGTCGACCAGCCCTCCCTCTTCCCGGAGGAATCGCTGCAGTCCGCAGCACTCCATCTTGGCTACCGCGGGCCCATCGCCTGCGCTGCAGCCGGCATCACCTACCGGCAGCTCGACTACTGGGCACGCACGGGCCTGGTGGAGCCAAGCATCCGCCCGGCGAGCGGATCGGGCACTCAGCGCCTGTACTCCTTCCGAGACATCCTCGTGCTGCGCATCGTGAAGAGGCTGATCGACACCGGAGTTTCCCTTGCCAACATCCGCACCGCCGTTGCCCATCTGGAGCAGCGAGGTGGAGATGATCTGTCGAGGATCACGCTCATGAGCGACGGCGCATCGATTTACGAATGCCGTAGCGAGGACGAGGTCATCGACCTCGTGCGTGGGGGCCAGGGGGTCTTCGGGATCGCCGTCGGCCGCGTGTGGCAGGAGGTGGAGGGCCAGCTGGCATCCCTTCCGGGTGAGCCCGCCGAGGGTGACCCTTTCCCCGCCTCGGACGACGAGCTCTCCGCGCGCCGCGCGGCCCGACGTACCGCGGGTTGACCGCCTGCGGGCAACCCCTGCGATAGTCTCAAGGCGCTGATCGACCCAGCACGGGAGAGACCCGGGGAGACCCGGGCGCCGAAGGAGCAACCGCCCCGGAAACTCTCAGGCACACGAACCGTGTCGGGAAGGCAACTCTGGAGAGAGGGTGGCTCGCCACCCCACCGACGGTGAAAGTCGTTCGCGCGTCGCCCGCGCGTCGGCGAAGCTCTCAGGTCGCGGTCCTCCGCGAGACCAGAGGGGGTGGGGCGCACGCCGTGCGCTCGGCCGTCGAGTTGCCGGGAGTAGCCATGACAGACCCGCTCGGTCCCTTCGCCCACCGCCACATCGGCCCCCGCGAGCGCGACGTCGCGCACATGCTCGATGCACTCGGCTATCCCGATCTCGAGACCTTCCTCGACGATGTCGTGCCCGAGACCATTCGATGGCGTGACGGCCTAGACCTCGAGGCGCCGCTTGACGAACCGGCCATGACGGCGGAGATGACACGGCTCGCCGAGGCCAACCGGCCCCTGACGTCGATGATCGGCCTGGGCTACCAGGACTGCATCACACCGGCCGTGATCCGGCGCAACGTCCTCGAGAACCCCGCCTGGTACACCGCCTACACGCCATACCAGCCCGAGATCAGTCAGGGTCGGCTCGAGGCGCTCCTCGCCTTCCAGACGGTCGTCGAGGACCTCACGGCCCTGCCCGTCGCTCCGGCATCCCTCCTCGACGAGCCGACTGCCGCGGCCGAGGGCATGGGGTTGCTGCACCGGTCCTTCGAGGGCTCTGCCTTCGTGGTCGACGAGGACACCCACCCTCAGACGCTGGCGGTGATCTCCACGCGCGCCGAGCCGCTCGGGATCCAGGTGCGCACGGCTCCGCGCTCGGGGCTCATCGCGGCGCTCGAAGACGACGTCTTCGGCGTCCTGATCTCCTACCCCGGCTCGTCCGGCCAGGTGGATGACATCCGCGACATCCTCACCGCCGCGGGGGAGCGGGGGATCGGCAGCGTGGTTGCGACCGACCTCCTCGCTCTGACGCTGCTCACGCCCCCGGGCGAGATGGGCGCCGACGTCTGCGTCGGCTCAGCTCAGCGCTTCGGCGTGCCCATGGGCTTCGGTGGTCCCCACGCCGGCTTCATGAGCGTCCGCGCCGGTCTCGAGCGATCACTTCCCGGCCGACTCGTGGGCGTCTCGGTCGATGCCGAGGGCACCCCGGCGTATCGACTTGCGCTCCAGACCCGGGAGCAGCACATCCGGCGGGAGCGCGCCACGAGCAACATCTGCACCGCGCAGGTGCTCCTCGCGGTCGTCGCTGCGATGTACGCCGCCTACCACGGTCCCGAGGGACTCAGGGAGATCGCGACACGAGTCCGAGGTCATGCGCTTCGCCTTGGCGCCTCGCTATCGGCCGCGGGCTACACCAGCACGGACGCGGTCTTCATCGACACCCTCACGATCCCGGTCCCTGGACGCGCAGACGATGTGGTGGCGCGCGCCCTGGGGGAGGGCATCAACCTGCGTTTCGTCGACGCTGACACGGTGGGCATCACCGTCGACGAGACGACCGACGTCGCCGATCTGGAGCGAGTGCTTATCGCGTTCGACGCGACGCTTGCGCCTGCCGTGGCTGATCCCGCTACGTCGGGACTCCCGGAGCCACTGCGCCGGAA
>JBIIDD010000235.1:0-3240 GCA_044238565.1 Candidatus Nanopelagicales bacterium | reverse complement strand
GGGCTCTTTACGAGGGCACCCGGCGACAGTGGGCCCGCGTGCGCCGCAAGCCCGATCCCGGCCCGGTCGATGTCGCCCGGCTGATGCCGGTGGCCTATGTCGTGGCCATCGGCCTGGTGGCCGTGGGCGCGATCGTCATCTTCGCCGATCTCGTGAAGCCGATCACCCTGGGCTGACGCCGGGATGTCGAAGGCGCCCGCGTCGGGGATACTTATCTGGTGAGCATCGATCTGGGCCTGCCCGCCGCACCCCCACCGACCCTGGCCCCTCGTCGCCTCACCCGGCAGCTGCTCCTGCGCCATCCCACGCATCCGGTCAGGGTCGGCGGCGATGCGCCCGTGAGCGTGCAGTCGATGACCACCACGCTTACCGCCGACGTCAACTCCACCCTCCAGCAGATCGCCGAGCTCACGGCCGCGGGCTGCCAGATCGTGCGCGTCGCCGTACCGAGCCAGGACGATGCCGACGCGCTGCCTCAGATCGCGCGCAAGTCCGGCATCCCCGTGGTTGCCGACATCCACTTCCAGCCCAAGTACGTCTTCGCAGCGCTCGAGGCAGGATGCGCGGGCGTGCGCGTCAATCCCGGCAACATCAAGCAGTTCGACGACCGGGTCAAGGAGATCGCGCGCGCGGCCAAGGACATGGGTACGCCGATCCGCATCGGCGTCAATGCCGGCTCGCTCGACAAGCGGCTTCTCGAGAAGTACGGCAAGGCGACGCCTGAGGCGCTCGTCGAGTCGGCCCTGTGGGAGGCGTCGCTCTTCGAAGAGCACGGCTTCGGCGACATCGCGATCTCGGTCAAGCACCACGACCCCGTGATCATGGTGCAGGCCTACCGCCTGCTGTCGGCCCAGTGCGACTACCCGCTCCACCTCGGCGTCACCGAAGCCGGTCCTGCCTTCCAGGGCACCATCAAGTCAGCCGTGGCCTTCGGCGCGCTGCTCTCCCAGGGCATCGGCGACACCATCCGCGTGTCCCTGTCGGCGCCCCCCGTGGAGGAGGTCAAGGTCGGCATCGGGATTCTTGAGTCGCTCAACCTGCGCCAGCGCGGACTCGAAATCGTGTCCTGCCCCTCGTGCGGTCGTGCTCAGGTCGATGTCTACACCCTTGCCGAGCAGGTCACCGCGGGTCTGGAGGGCCTGGAGGTGCCGCTGCGCGTCGCGGTCATGGGCTGCGTCGTCAACGGCCCGGGCGAGGCTCGCGAAGCCGATCTCGGTGTCGCCTCTGGCAATGGCAAGGGACAGATCTTCGTGCGCGGCGAGGTGATCAAGACCGTCCCCGAGCACCAGATCGTGGAGACGCTCATCGAAGAGGCGATGAAGCTTGCCGAGGAGATGGGCGATGACAGCGCCGGCGATCCCGTCGTCACCGTCAGCTGAGCACGACGGCCACGTCCGGCCCCTGGAGTTCAGCGACCTGCCTGACCTCGAGCGACTCCTCGACGCCGATCCTGTCGCTCACTGCTTCGTGGCCTCGCGCCTCGACGAGGCGAGGGCGGGGCGCCATCGCCTGGGCGCCGACTTCTGGGTCGTCGACCGCGGTGGCCGCTGCGTCGCGGCGCTGCATCTCGGAGCCAACGTCGTCCCGATCGCTACCGACGACGCCGCTCGCCGGGTCCTGGCCGATCGCCTTCGCCGCGGTGGCCGCCGGGGCTCCTCGCTCGTGGGCCCGGCGGAGGAGGTCCTCGATCTGTGGCGTCTCCTCGATGGTGCATGGGGTCCTGCACGCGAGGTGCGCGCCCGCCAGCCCCTACTCGCACTCGATCGCGCGCCGTCGGTAGCTCCCGATCCTGACGTGCGAGCTGTGCGTCCACAGGAGACCGATCTGCTCGTGCCCGCCTGCATCGCGATGTTCACCGAGGAGGTCGGGATCTCGCCGGTGTCCGGTGGCGCAGGAGCGGCGTACCGCGCGCGCGTCGCTGAGCTGGTGCGCGCGGGCCGCGCACTTGCGCTTTTCGAGGGTGGACGTGTGGTCTTCAAGGCCGAGATCGGTGCGGCGTCGAGCCGCGCCTGCCAGATCCAGGGTGTGTGGGTCGCCCCTGACCGTCGCGGCCAGGGGCTCAGCGAGCCAGGCGTGGCCGCGGTCGCGGAGATCGCCCGGTCGACGGTCGCGCCCATCGTCAGCCTCTACGTCAACGACTACAACGCCGTCGCCCGGCGCTGCTATGAAGCGGTGGGCTTCCGGGCTGCCGGGGAGTTCGCGACCGTCCTGCTCTAGATGCCGCAGCCGCCTGGCTAGGGTGACCCCGTGCTGCTGCGGATGTCGACCCTCTTTGTGCGGACCCTGCGGGATGACCCGGCCGATGCCGAGGTGCCGAGCCACCGCCTGCTCGTGCGCGCGGGCTATGTCCGCCGCGTCGCTCCCGGTGTCTTCTCGTGGCTGCCGCTGGGCTACCTCGTCTATCGCAACATCGAGGCCATCGTGCGCGACGAGATGGACGAGGCTGGCTTCCAGGAGGTGCACTTCCCGGCGTTGCTGCCGCGCGAGCCCTACGAGCGGACCAAGAGGTGGGAGGAGTACGGCGACAACCTCTTCCGGCTGCAGGATCGCAAGGGTGGCGACTACCTGCTCGGGCCCACGCACGAGGAGATGTTCACGCTCATGGTCAAGGGGGAGTACTCCTCCTATAAGGATCTGCCGCTGATCATCTACCAAATTCAGACGAAGTACCGCGACGAGGCACGTCCGCGCGCGGGCATCCTGCGCGGCCGCGAGTTCGTCATGAAGGACTCCTACTCCTTCGACGTCGACGACGCCGGTCTCGAGCGCTCCTATCTGCGCCATCGCGATGCCTATATCTCGTGCTTCGACCGGCTCGGCCTTGACTTCGTCATCGTGTCCGCGCAGTCCGGCGCCATGGGCGGCTCGCAGAGCGAGGAGTTCCTCGCGCCCACCGAGTCGGGTGAGGACACCTACGTCCGCTGCACCGCATGCGACTACGCCGCCAACGTCGAGGCCATGGTCAGCCCGCCGATGCCGGCACGCGACCCCTCCGGTCTCCCCGCGGCCCAGGTGCACGACACCCCGGATACGCCGACGATCGCCACGCTCGTCGAGGTCTCCAACGCCCGGCCCGAGATCCGCCGCCCTGATCGCGAGTGGACCGCCGCCGACACGCTCAAGAACGTCGTCTTCATGGCGACGTACCCCGACGGCACCTCGGCGCCCCTGGCGATCGGCGTCCCCGGCGACCGCGAGGTCGACGTCAAGCGCCTCGAGGCCGCACTGCATCCGGTCGCG
>JBIIDD010000234.1:0-3250 GCA_044238565.1 Candidatus Nanopelagicales bacterium | reverse complement strand
GGGCAAACCACGTGCCGGTGAGCGGAATCGAGGTGCCAGCGGGGGTGGTGCTGATCACGGTGTCCTCCTTGTGGGAGCGGGCTCCTCATGGGAGCGGGTCGTGCTGGTGTCACCACCTGTGTAGAGCGGGGACATGTCGGGCAGGTGACTTCAAGGATCACCTCGGGCAACATCGCGCCGGCCACTGGCTCGCTCGGAGGTGAGCCCCGTCACAGGAGTCGATGCCCGAGTGCGGACGGGCGTGGGAGCATGTGGGCGTGATCCAGAGCGAGGGTTCCATCTGGGACCTCATCCTCGTCGTGGCGGTCGTCTTCCTCGCGTCGCTCCTCATGGGGTGGCTCTCGGCGCGCATCCTGGACGTCCGGCGCGGTCCCCTGCGTTCCCTCGCTGCCGGCGTGATCGGCTTCTTCGGCGGCCTGCTCCTCCTCGCCGTCCAGTTGCAGGGAAATGTGGAGATCGACTTCGAGACTGACTCAAGCGCCACGTTTCTCCTCGTGCTCGCCTGGCTTGGCTACGCGCTCATCGTGGCCCTGGTCGCGAGCCTGGTCATCGACGCCATGCTCAGGCCCCGCCGCGGGCGCCGACGCTTCCCGCGCCCCATCAGGGCGATCAAGGCGAGGATTGCGGTCACGCGACGGTTGACCCAGATCGCACGCATCGCGCGCAGCAACGGTCTCATCGGCCGACGACTGGCCTCTCGATCGGAGTTGCTGTCGCCCGAGACGGCACGTGCCCTGCGCCTCACACTCGAGGAGTCGGGCGGCATGCTGGTGAAGTTCGGCCAGATCGCCTCCACCCGTGACGACCTGCTTCCTCCGGTCATCACTGACGAGCTCGCGCAATTGCGCTCATCGGTCCCCGGCCTGCCCTTCGCGACCGTGCGCACGGTGGTCGAGACCGAACTCGGCGCCCCTCTCGATGCGATCTTCGCGAGCTTCGACGAGCAGCCGCTCGCCGCTGCCTCCATCGGGGTGACCCATCGCGCGGTTCTGCGTGATGGCAGGCGCGTCATCGTCAAGGTGCAGCGGCCCGGTGTGGAGGAGAGCGTCGCGATCGATGGCCGGGTCCTCATCGGGGGAGCGCGCAATCTCGAGCGCCGTTCAGCTGCAGCGCGCCGCGTCGGTGTCGTGGGGCTGGCCCGTGAACTCGTTTCGGGCATCACCGAGGAGCTCGACTTCACGCGAGAGGCCTCCAACAACGCGGCCATGTGCCGAGCCAGGGTCGGTGATGTCGGCGTCGATATCCCGGAGATCTACGCCGACATCACCACGCGGCGCATGCTCATCATGGACGAGGTGGTGGGCAGGTCGGTCTCCGATCAGACCGCCGTCGATGCCTGCGGCCTAGCCCGATCCCAGCTCGCAAAGAACCTCCTCGACTCGTTCCTCTCGCAGATCCTCACCGATGGCGTCTACCACGCGGATCCCCATCCGGGCAATGTGCTCGTCGACGCGCACGGCACGCTGTGGTTCATCGACTTCGGTGCCGTCGGTTGGATCGATCCCGTGACGCTCGAGGGGCTGCAGCAGATGGCGCTCGGCTTCACCCTGCGCGATCCCACTGTGCTTGCGCGCGCGGTGCGCCGTGTCGCAGGTCAGGCAGGCGAGAGCATCGACATCACATCGCTGGAGTTCGACCTCGGTGTCGTGCTCACCACCCTGCAGGGTGGTGGATTCGATCCCGCGGCGATCTCGGAGATCATCCGTGTGCTCGACCGTCATGGTGTGGGTGCGCCACCCTCGCTGACCATCCTCGCCCGGGCGATCCTCACTCTCGACGGCACGCTGCGCGCGCTCGATCCGGATTTTCGGATGGGCCCCGCCGCTCAGGAGCGTATGGGAGAGATCGTCGCGCACCAGGACCTCGATCCGCGTGATCAGCTCACCCGCGAGCTCGTGCGAGCCCTGCCGATCCTGCGCTCCATGCCGCATGTCACCGAAGATCTCGCACTCCAGGCACGCAGTGGCCGACTGACCCTGCGCATCGACCGTTACTCGGGCGCCGATGGTCACCGGGTGGAGCACTGGCTCAACAGGATCCTCTTCACCGTCATCGGTGTCGTCGGTCTTGTGGGGTCTGCTCTCGTGCTCATCGCTGGCGGGCTCACCGCAAATGACACCATCGCCAATCCCCTGCGCCTGATTGGCTTCGTGGGGCTCTTCCTCACGGCAGCCATGATGATGCGCGTCGTGGCACAGATCCTTGCGCGCCGCGACGACGACCCCTTCTAGGCCGGATCGTCAGCGCGTGCCGACCGCGAGAAGTCGGTCGAGGTCGCCGTGGACCTCGAGACCGGCGCTCGTCGCAATCGTGTCGAGCACGATCTGACCCGAGGGATCGGTGAGGCGCACACCGAGCGTGGCATCGAGGGTCTCTTCGACTCGCTCATGCATGCGTGTGCGGATAGGGGCGTGGAGCAGGCCGCCGCGCACGCGCTCCGCGCTCAGCTCGAGCAGTCCCGACGGTCCCTCGATGCTCCAGCGCACATGGCTGTCGTCGATATCGAGTGACTTCTCCTTCGATCCGTTGTACGTCGCCCAGGAGTGCAGGCGGCGCCCAAGGCGTAGGCCCACGATGAATCCGCGGAAGGAGGACCGCATCCAGGGGATGATCGCGACCGAGGCGACCAGGGATGCCTCCGGTGCGCCGGCGAGGTGGTTGGAGTGCATCCAGACGTAGCCGGCGGGGAAGGCGCGGCCCCAGTCCTTCTCGATATATCCGCGTCCGCCGGTGAGGTCTTGGCGCACGCCCTCGACATCGAGTGCTCCCTGCAGGTCGTGCCCGAAGGACACCACGCCGTGGTAGCACTCCATCAGGGGAACCCAGGCGTACGGGCCCATGATCCCGGGCCTGCGCCACGTGACGGGCCAAGGGTCGAAGTCCGAGCTGAACGCGACGTGGCCGCGCAGCCCCGGCAGGTCGAGTTGCACACCCGCAGAGCTGAAGTGATTGGGACCGACGTGCACGTCGAAGCCACGACCGCTCGCGACGAATTCACTCGTGTCATAGCGGTGATACCACGATCGACCGGTCGCACCGTCGAGGACCTGCACGAAGGCTTCGTCCGTCACGTCGTCCCCGTCTCGCCCACGGAACACTCCGGGGATGATGGCCCAGCGGGCATGTTGCCCCGGATCCACGAGCTTGACGTACCAGCCCTCGAAGAAGCCCCGGTTCACACCGTGGCCATGGAAGGCCTCGGGACGTCGAATCCCGCGAACGAATGCCCAAGGTCCCCTCATATCGCCAC